>JAMCPS010000102.1 GCA_023379705.1 Campylobacterota bacterium | reverse complement strand
TTTACCAGGAGCGAATAAGACCCCTTCTCGTAAAAAAAGTTCAATTGCCAAAGGCTCTGTGGGCATATTTGCCCCTTCAACTACCGCTACACAACCGTTTTTTATCAACATTATCGCATCTTCTTCGGTAAGTTCGTTTTGAGTTGCACACGGAAATGCTGCAAAACAAGGAATATCCCATACAGCATGTCTTCCATCAGGATAGTCGGATTTCTTGATATGCACTGAACCTTGGATTTGCAATGCATATTGCTCTAATGAAAAACGTTTACCATTGCCTTTAAGCATTTTTAGCATATTCAAATCGATACCATTTGGATCATAAATACTTCCCTCACTATCGCTGCAGGTTACAACTTTCGCTCCAATATGCTGTAGTTTTTCAATGGTATGTATAGCAACATTTCCAGCACCGCTTACCACACAAATTTGATCTTCCAAAACTTCTTCAAGCTCTTGTTTTAGCATCTCTTGTGCAAAATAAACGACACCGTATCCTGTCGCTTCCGGACGAAGAAGAGAACCTCCAAAAGCATAAGGTTTACCGCTTAGAACACCGTCATAGCTTCTGTTAATGCGTTTATATTCTCCATATAAAAAACCTATTTCTTTTGTCCCTACTCCGATATCACCGGCCGGCACATCGATACGTGCCCCGATATATTGATGAAGCTCTCGCATAAACGCACGACAAAACTTCATGATCTCGAAATCACTTTTCCCTTTGGGATCAAAATCACTTCCCCCCTTGGCACCGCCAATCGGCAAACCAGTTAAAGAGTTCTTAAAAATCTGCTCAAAAGCTAGAAACTTCAACACTCCTGGAGTGACACTGGGATGAAAACGCAATCCTCCCTTATAGGGCCCAAGTGCATTGTTATACTGAACACGATACCCATTGTTAATATGAACACGATTGTGATCATCTACCCATTGTACTTTAAACTGAATCATCCGATCCGCAGTCACCAAACGTTCTAAAATAGCATAGGTTTCATAGCGATCATCACCTAGTATCACATCTTCTAGCGAATTCAATACTTCACTGACTGCCTGTATAAAGGTATTGTCAATGGAACAATTTGAATTTTCAAGATTCTCTATAATTTTTTTGACCATATTTTATGCTACCTGATTTATATAAAGTGAAATTATTATAGCAAAATAGCACTTATAAGCCATCAAATTTAACAATATTTCGATAAAATTACTCTATGCGAATTGAAAAAAAAGCCACCCTTATTTCCAGTAGTGTAGCGCTTATCCTTGTGACGATCAAACTCACCGTTGGTATTATCAGCGGTTCTGTTGCCGTTTTGGCTTCTGCTATTGATTCTTTACTCGACCTTGTTGTATCTGCATTTAACTATTTTGCCCTCCATAATTCGGACAAAGAACCCGATGAGAAGTTCAACTTTGGACGACGCAAGCTTGAACCTCTCGCAGCAGTTATCGAGGGAACCATCATCAGTATGTCCGCCTTGTTCATCCTTTATGAAGCGATTTCCAAAATGGTACAAGGAAGTACTATAGCCCATCTTGACATTTCTATGGTTGTTATGGGCATATCAATCGTCATAACTGCAGGCTTGGTTATCTTTTTAAAATACGTTGCCAAACAAACAGGCAACATGGTAATCAAGGCCGATGCATTGCATTATCAAACCGATTTGCTCAGCAATGGCGCTGTACTGATTTCTTTAGCAGTTATTGCACTGACAGATTATACATTCATTGATCCCTTGTTGGGGATTGGAATCAGTATTTATATGCTTTATTCTGCATTTCCGCTAATCAGAGAAGGAATCATGATGCTTTTGGATGCTGCATTGGACCCACACAGTGTTACCCGAATTGCAGAGATATTGGATAATGAACAAAACATTAACTCATATCACGATTTGCGAACACGGCAATCAGGCTCTGATATTTACATCAGTGCTCACGTAGTATTTAATGTGAGTACATCGCTGTTCGATGCTCACAAAGTTGGCGATCGCATCGAATCCGCATTGATCAAACTCTTTCCTGATAATATGGTTCATCCACTTATTCATCTTGACCCCTATGATGATTCGCAAATGTAATTTCATGATTTTTTCATGTGTATTGCATACAATGATGAGCTAAATTACTATCTATTACAAAGGCAATACCATGAAAAAATCATACAGCTTGGCCGCAATCCTTTTGGGAACAACCTTAATGGGAACACCACTCAATGAGACCACCGCAGTTCAAAAAGGTGAGAGTGCCTCAACGGCACTGGTCCAAAAACTAGGCAGTGAGCTTAAAGCCGTTATGCAAAAAGATGGCCCCGTAGAAGCCGTCAACTTCTGTTCAAAAAATGCCATTTCTTTAACGCATGAAGCATCAAAAGCCCATGGGGTAAAAATGAAACGCGTAACACTGCAGCAGCGAAACCCACTCAATCGCCCTACTCACGAAGAGATTGAAATCATAAATACATGGATGTCTGCAATGGCTAACGCACAACAGCCAATGCCTGTTTTATCCAAAACAACAGCAGGATTCACTTACCATAAGCCTCTCGTTATTAACAATGATGTTTGCTTAAAATGTCACGGAGCTGTAGATTCTTCTACCCCATTGGGTCAAGCACTCAAAGCTTCCTATCCAGCTGATCGTGCTACAGGATATAAAATGGGAGATTTAAGAGGAATGATTGTTGTTGATATTCCTCAGGAATAAAGAGGAGGAAGATGCCCTTAAAACGGCATCTATCGTGCGTATTCGACTACACGGCTTTCGCGAATAACGTTTACTTTAATTTCACCTGGAAACTGAACTTTCTGAGAAATCTCATCGGCAATTTCTCGTGCCAGTAAAAAGCTTTCATCATCATTGATGCTTTGTGCATTGACAATAACCCGTACTTCACGTCCTGCATTAATCGCATAGGCTTGTTTGACCCCATATTTTTGCGTCGCAATGTTTTCAATCTCTGTTACACGGCGCAAGAAACTCTCCAGCACTTCACGTCGTGCACCCGGACGAGCTGCAGAAAGGGTGTCAGCGGCACAAACAGCGGCACATTCAATGGATTTCATCTCCTCATATCCATGATGAGCATAAATAGCATTGATAACCACAGGATCTTCATTGAGCCGTCGACATACTTCGACACCCAAATCGACATGACTTCCGCCAGCTTCTTGAGTAAGCGATTTACCAATATCGTGCAAGAGTCCTGCACGACGTGCCAGCTTGACATCACCTCCCATTTCAGCCGCCATGAGACCTGCCAAATGGGCCACTTCAAGGGTATGGGCAAGAGCATTCTGACCATAGCTCGATCGGTAACGAAGACGTCCGATAAGCCGCATTAGCTCCGGATGCATAGCCCCTACTCCTAAATCAAAAACGATATCTTCGCCTTCTCGTAAAATGGCCTCTTCGAATTCATCAGTGACTTTTGCAAATACCTCTTCAATACGGGCAGGATGGATTCGACCGTCTTCAACAAGCAATGCAATCGTTTTGGTCGCAATTGCCCGTCTAAAGATGTTAAAAGAGCTTACCGAAATCGTATTGGGTGTTTCATCTATGATAATATCAACACCGCATATGAGTTCTAAACTCTTAATATTGCGACCTTCTTTACCAATAATGCGCCCTTTGAGCTCATCACTGTCTAGATGAATAACACTGATAAGACGCTCAGAAGCAAATTCACCGGCAAACCGAGCCGTTGCCTGGCCCAATATATAATCCGCTTTGCGCTTGAGCTGATCTTTGCTCTGTGCTTCAAGTTCCCGCGTTATGCGCGCAATTTCCAATCGTGAATTTTCACGCACATGCTCAATAAGCATGGTTTTAGCTTCTTGTACGGAGAGGTGTGACCGCTCCTCAAGCACCGACACTATTTTTTTACCTTTTTGGCGATAGTCTTCTTTTAATTTCTCTAATGCATTTTCATTACGTTCCAAATTGAGTCGTGAGCTATCAATAGCCATGCGCTTTAAGCGTAATGCTTCTGATTCTGCTTGACGAAACTGTTCAAAATCACGCTCCATCAGGGCAATTTTACTTTCCTGATCGGCTAAATCACGCTTTACCTGCGCATATGCTTCATCGTATTTGCGCTGCGCTTCTTTTTCAATCTCGCTGGAACGAAAAGTGGCACGCTCCAAAATGATATGCGCTTCTGCCTCGATAACACTGGCTTTTGCTTTTGCTTGCGCCAAATAAAGTTCAGAATTTGCAGAAGATATTTTTTTAGAAATTAAAAATCCGACCACCCCGCTAAGAGCGGCTGTACCGCCCCCTATGAGTAGTTCGTTTAACATGAAATTCCTTATTAGCATCCACCCCGCGTGGTGTGATTAACAAATCGCCTGATATATCATAATCGTCACACAATTTTTCCGATGTCAAACATGGGTGCGACTGTACAAAAATGGTTAATGGTTTCGACTTGAGTGTGGGAAAAAATCGGTCATACATCCCTTTGCCAAAACCTATTCGACAAAATGATCCGTCCACACCAACAACAGGGACAATAGCTACATCAATTATTTTAATATTTAAGTTTGAATACCGAGGTTCATAAATCCCAAAAGCTTTACGCTCCAACGGTAGCCTTAATGGTACCATTTTGAAACTTTCGCCATCCATAAATGGCAAGTATAATGATTTTTTAGTACGTAATGCCCAAATACTTTTACGAATGTCCGCTTCAAAACCAAAAGGCCAATAGAACAAAATACGTTTTCCCTTCTGTTGACGCAGAATAGTCATTAAATAACGGTTTACTTTAGCGTCACGGTATAGTTTGCCGATTTGAGGAAGGTTCCTCATTTGTTTAAGACAATCAGCACGGAAATCGCTTTTGGTCACATTAACCCTTTCGTGTTATAATGACATATTCTATCAAATGGACATTAAAATGCGTTTTACAATATTTACTTTTCCCCTTATCGCCTTGTTATTGCTAAGTGGATGTGGCGAAGAAACCGCAGAAGAAGCAATCGTTTCTACAGCATCTTTCCATCTTCTTGACACTCAGGGTAAATCATATGTCGTTGAAAAAAGAGGTACCAATTTCACCCTGAATGAGGGAAAAGAGAAAGTTGTCCTTTTTGATGTTTTTGCGACTTGGTGTCCACCTTGCCGTGCAGAAGCGCAACATCTAGGGAATTTGCAAAAAAAATACGGTGATGATTTAATTGTTATGGGAATAACCATTGAAGATGATGTTTCCAATGACGAGCTTGAAAAATTTAAAAAGACATATGGTGGAGAGTATCTCATTGCAAATAAAGCTGAAAATCAAGCTCTTGCACGCTCTATTGCTTCCACAATAGGTGTCGGACAGCAATTTCCTATTCCGCTGATGATTCTTTATAAGAACGGTGAATACGTAACTCACTATATGGGCGCTACTCAAGAAGAGATTATTGATCGCGATATCGCATCAGCTTTAGGTAAATAGGATGTTTTCTTTCATAAAAAAAGGGTTACAAAAAACGCTTGATGCTATATCTGCCATAATACCTGAAAAAAAACTTACTATTTCCAAAGATGAGCTTGAAAATATTCTCTTGGAATCCGATGTTGAATACGATCTTGTTGAAATTATTATGCGAGAGATGTATCAAAACGATATCAATCGAGAACAGTTACGTTCAAAACTCCTTTCAACACTCAGTTTTGCTCAAAATTCTCTTCCTGATAATCCCAATAAACCAACCGTAACCCTCATCATAGGTGTTAATGGTGCGGGAAAAACAACCACGATAGCAAAGCTAGCACAACATTATCTCAACAATGGCGAACGTGTCATTTTGGGTGCTGCCGATACGTTTCGTGCGGCGGCTATTGAACAGCTCACCCGCTGGGCGGATAAGCTCGAAATTCCGATAGTCTCTTCACGTCAGGGACATGATCCCAGCGCAGTTGCCTACGACACCATCGAATCGGCAAAAGCCAGAGGTTTTGAGCAGGTCATTATTGACACGGCCGGACGGCTGCACACTCAAACCAACTTGGGCAATGAGCTCAAAAAAATCGTCCGTATTTGCGATAGAGCGCATACAGGTGCACCACACCGTAAAATCCTCATCCTCGATGGCACGCAAGGAAGCTCTGCAATAGCACAGGCAAAAGCGTTCAACGAAATGGTCGGAGTCGATGGGATCATCATCACCAAACTCGATGGCACTGCCAAGGGGGGATCTGTTTTCAGTATCGCATATGCCCTACAGCTTCCTATCCTCTATATCGGTGTGGGAGAACAGCCTGAACATCTGATACCGTTTGACAAATACGCGTTTGTGGATGGAATTTTGGATGCTATTTACGTGGCAGAACAACCATAGTAATATAGTTATTGTTTTTTAATTGTAATTACTTTATAATTACAAAAATAGTGTTTTAGGAGTTAACTATGACCATGCTCATTAAAATCGGAAACTCTCAAGGGGTTCGCATCCCAAAAGCAATCATTAAACAAGCGCATTTGGAAAATGTCTCGCTTGAATTTGAGGTCACAGCCCAAGGGCTTCTTCTCAAACCTACTCAAAAGAAACCACGAGAGGGATGGACAGAGGCATTTAAACAAATGGCAAATACAGGTGATGATGCCCTACTCATCGATGATAGTCTGGATATTGATTTTGATGGACTGGAATGATAATGTTTCAACAATACAGTATCGTTCTCGTTAATCTTGATCCGACTGTCGGAAGTGAAATACAAAAAACACGTCCATGTGTGATTATCTCTCCTGATGAAATGAATCAATCGATCCGAACACTTCTCATCGCGCCCATGACGTCAACAAGTAAACCCTATCCCTCACGAATCATCGTTAATGAAAATTCTACTATTGCACTCGATCAAATACGATGTATCGATAAAAGCCGTATCATCAAATCAGTGGGATCAATTCCAACATCGTCTGTCTCACAACTCAAAACCGCACTCAAAGAGATGCTGGTAGATTAAAGGACCATAAAATGGCCAAGAAAAAAACAACCCTCTTTGAATGTCAACACTGTGGATTTACAACACCAAAGTGGATGGGTAAATGTACCAACTGCGGCGGCTGGGACTGTATGATCGAGCTTAACGAACAACAGCAGGATATCGTTAAACTCGTTGCTTCATCCTCACCATTGGATGGTGCAAAAGCACAAGAAATTACGAAAATTGAAGAAGAGAATGTCCAGCGCTACACCAGTGATGATCCGGAGTTGGATATGGTTTTGGGCGGCGGTGTTGTTCCTGGCTCTTTAGTCCTGATCGGCGGGAGTCCTGGGGTGGGAAAATCAACCTTATTACTCAAAATCGGATCGAATCTCGCACGTCAGAACCGTAATGTTTTATACGTTTCGGGTGAAGAGAGCGCGGGACAGATCAAACTGCGTGCCAATCGACTGGGTGCCAATGTCGACAACCTTTATTTACTCGCTGAAATCAGCCTCGAAAAAGTCCTCACCGAACTGCATGAACGCTCGTATGAGTGTATCATTATCGACTCCATACAGACGATGTATTCCGAAACCATCGGTTCAGCACCGGGTTCCGTGACTCAGGTACGTCAGATAACCTTTGATTTGATGCGCATTGCCAAAGAGCGTCAAATCGCCATTTTTATCATCGGCCACATCACCAAAGAGGGATCAATCGCGGGTCCTAGAGTATTGGAGCACATGGTGGATGTTGTTTTGTATTTTGAGGGGGATAGCGGTCACGAACTGCGTATTTTACGAGGATTTAAAAACCGTTTTGGGCCTACGAGTGAAATCGGTGTTTTTGAAATGCGTTCAGAGGGGTTAGTGTCAGCAAAAGACATCTCTTCACGCTTTTTTAACCGCAGTAAATCCCAAAGCGGTTCGGCTCTCACTGTGATTATGGAAGGCTCCCGTCCTATCGTGCTGGAAGTACAAGCACTGGTCAGCGACACCCATGCCCCCAATCCAAAGCGCCAAGCAACGGGATTTGACAATAACCGCCTCAACATGCTGCTAGCGTTATTAGAACGAAAACTCGAAATACCGCTGAACAGCTATGATGTTTTTGTCAACATCACGGGTGGCATAAAAATCATGGAAACCTCTGCGGATTTGGCGATCCTTGCCGCGATCATCAGCAGTTTTCGCAACCGTGCTATTTCAAAAGAGACCGTCTTTATCGGTGAGGTTTCACTGACAGGAGACATCCGTGAAGTGTACAGCATTGATGTCCGTCTAAAAGAAGCACATTCTCAAAACATTACCAAAGCACTTATTCCAAAAAAACCGCTCGAAAAAACAACTATGAAATGCTATGAAATCGATGAAGTAAGCAAGTTATTGGAATGGTTTTAACTTTTACCAATCCAAATACAAAAAGAGCGACGATAAAAAGTAGTTGGTGATAAATATTGCCACAGCCGAGTAAACAACGGCATTGATTGTTGATTCCCCTACTCCACGTGCTCCGCCACTGGTGTGATAGCCGATGTAACTGCCGATGGAACTTACGATAAATCCGAATACAGCAGCTTTAATAATCCCTGTCATAATGTCATCAAATTCACCCAAACGCATCAGCGTCTCTTGATAAGCGATCGGATTAATTCCAAGAACATTTGTGGAGACAACATACGCAGAGCTAACCGCAATAAAATCAAACCAAATCACAAGCAAAGGCAGTGAGATAACAGTGGCTATGATACGTGGAGTAATCAAATATTCCTTTGAATTGACTCCCAAGATATCGATTGCATCTATTTGCTCCGAAACACGCATTGTCCCTAATTCTGCAGCCATTGCACTGATGGATCGGGATATGAGCATCAATGAAGCAAAAACGGGTCCCAGTTCTTTAGTAATCGTGAGGAAAATAGTGTACCCGATAAAAGTTTCAATCCCAAATTGATGAAATCCGCTGTAAAGTTGGATCGCTTCAACCATTCCTGTAAAAAGTGCAGTCAGCGTCACTACTCCGACACATCCAAGACCGATGACGTCAATTTGGGTTAAAAGTATTTTTGGACGTCTCATGACATGAGAATAAAGTGGAACAAGTCTCACTTGAAATAAAATAAAAATACCAAAGCGTTCCATGACTTCAATAATAGTTAAAAAGGGGCGACCAATAAGACCTAATAGTTTTTCCATCATTACTCTTTAGTGAAATAAGACCGTGATAGCATTGTATTGTACAGATAAATTCAATATGCTATTTGTCTAAGTTTAACCAATTATAGCTTAGCAAAATGATGATGATTGTCTAGCATGGAAGTAAATTTTGTATATTTACCCTAAATAGACTAAAATTTTGCCAATATATCCATCAATTTTAACTATATGGTAAAAAATAGAGTATTATTCTATATAAATAATTAAGTTAAACTCCGATAGAAAAGGTTATTACGGCAACGCATGAAAATTAAAAAAGATGACCTCATTACAATCGAAACTCCAAACGGAAGAACATTGGGTGAATGCCTGCATGATGAGTTCTTATCCATACGTATGATACATGGTCAATTTGTATCCACGCTTCATATCAAAGACAAGCCAAAACGTATGCAACGAGAAGAAGCATTGGCCTACTACACAAAAAAACTAAAATGTGCGTGGGAAAAATTATTATAATGCCAGTTCTTTTATAGATTCGCATAACGCTAAGAACTCTTTCCCGTATCTTTCAAATTTCACATCCCCTATTCCGCCTACTTGCAACATTTCACTTTTGTTTCGAGGAAGTTTTTGTGCCATTTCCTGAAGAGTTTTATCGCTAAAAACCACATAGGGCGGAACCCCATTTGATTTTGCAATAGAAGAACGTAATCCTCTTAATTGTTCAAATATAGGATGATAGTCTTCTGATGAGTAGGTTACGATTGCCGTTTTCGTATAGCGTTTCTGTTGGGCTAACCGTTCTGTACGTATTGTAACGCTTAATGATTGTTTGATAATTTCCAAACCATATTCATCCAACATTAAAACTTTAAAATCACCCTGTTTGAGTGCTTTTAATTCCAATAGTCTGTCTCCCAAGGTTAACCAGTAATGACGGCTTTTATCTTTTCCTATAGCGTATACACTGAGTAATTGATGGCCATTATGCTCTATTTTTTCATTTATACTTCCCAGTAAAACATCCACTACATAATGCAAACCGAATTTCTGTCCGGTGCGATAAACAGATGATAAGAGCTTAAGCGCATCTTGGGTGATATCAATACTATTTTTATCTTCTTGCGTACAGTTGTCACATTGTGTTGTGCAAGGCTGTGAACGATCGTCAAAATACTCTGCTATAAGGACATGGCGACATATTTCAGAGGAGGCGAACCTGGAGGTTGTTTCGAGTTTATCTAATGCCAGTTTTTTATAGGGAGAATCACTTTGTGTATCTATCATACGTTTGCGGTCTGAATAATCAGATGCAGAAAAAAGAAGCAAGGTTGAAGCCTCCAATCCATCGCGTCCCGCACGTCCGATTTCCTGATAATAGTTTTCGATGGTTTTAGGAAGGGTTGTATGAACAACGAAACGAATGTTACTTTTGTCGATACCCATCCCAAAGGCTACCGTTGCCACAACGACTCTGATCTCATCATTTAAAAAAGCACGGTAAGTTTCATTTTTCTGCTGGGTAGGCAATCCTGCATGATAGGCTTGTGCAGGGATTTTTTTAGCGGATAAAAATTCAGCAATACTTTGAGCCTCTTTACGTGTAAATGTATAAATAATACCGCATTCGTTTTCATATTTTGAGAGAAACTCGAGCAATTGCTCTCTGCCATTACCATTTCTATGGTTTGCACTGATGTGGAGATTATCACGACGTACCTTGGCTCGTATCAAAATCGGGTTAACAAGACGAAGCTGTGTGAGTATGTCCTGTTCTACAAAATGGGTTGCTGTGGCGGTAAAAGCGGCTATTGGGACGGTAGGGAATAAATCGCGTAAACGATGTAATTGACGATAATCTTCTCTAAACTCATGCCCCCATTCACTTACACAATGCGCTTCATCGACAACAAAAAAATTGATGGATATCGTACTTAAAAAATGGATAAATTCGCCACTTTTCAACCTCTCAGGTGCGACATATAAGAATTTGAGACTGGATTCTTTCGCGCCTTGAACAATTGCCCGTATTTCATCTGGAGTTTGCATCGAAGAGATCATCGCAGCGTCAATTCCAAAAGCGCTTAATGCAGTTATCTGATCATGCATTAATGCTAAAAGCGGTGATATCACTACGGTCGTACCATCCATAAGCAATGACGGAAGCTGATAACATAAAGACTTCCCCGCACCTGTCGGAAGAATCATCATTACATCTCGACCACTTAGGATAGCATCAACTGCCTCTTCTTGAAATGCTCTAAATGAAGCATGTCCAAAAACGCTTTTAAGTACATGGTTCTTTTTGTTCATTGATACTCTTAATATTAAATAGGTTAATTTTACCCAAGTTCGATAAAATAACGTAAAAAAAGGTCACATGCGATGGAATTTAAAATCGATGCTACATGTGGTAATGCACGCGCCTGCACAATCACTACGGCACATTCCACCATTCAAACACCAATATTTATGCCAGTAGGGACAGTAGGAAGCGTAAAATCCCTCGATATGTACGATATGAATGATATCCTTGGGGCGCAAATTATCCTTGCCAATACTTATCACACCTATTTACGACCTGGCGATGAAACGATTGCCGCATTGGGTGGATTACATGGATTTTCAACCTATCCAAAAACATTTTTGACAGACAGTGGCGGATTTCAGGCGTTCAGCCTGAGCGATATTTCCAAGCCAACAGAAGCAGGAATCGAATTCAAAAGTCACATTGACGGCTCACGTCATTTTTTCACCCCTGAAAAAGTGATTGATATACAGAACAATTTAGGCAGTGACATCATGATGATACTTGATGATCTTGTAGCTCTTCCCGCTACTCAAGAACGGATCAAACTTTCAATTGAGCGCACTACCCAATGGGCAAAGCAATCCATTGAGTATTTTCGTCATAAGCAATCATTGGGAATTGGGACACAGCAGAACATATTTGCCATTATCCAAGGGGGGACCGATTTAGCATTTCGTACCCAATCGGCAACCGAGCTATGTGAACTGGATTTTGACGGTTTTGCCATTGGCGGTTTGAGTGTAGGTGAATCGAACAACCTTATGTACGATACCGTAGAGCATACCACACCCCTAATGCCCGTCAATAAACCGCGTTACCTCATGGGGGTAGGAACGCCTGAGGATTTGGTTGAGAACATTGAACGCGGTGTCGATATGTTTGACTGCGTCATGCCAACACGCAATGCTCGTAATGGAACTCTTTTTACCACTTTTGGAAAAATAAACATCAAAGGGGCAAAGTTTAAATTAGACAGTGAACCTATTGATCCTGAGTGCGACTGCTATACGTGCAAGCGGTACAGTCGTGCCTATCTCCATCATCTGTTTCGTTCAAAAGAACTTACCTATTTTCGCCTTGCATCTTTGCATAATCTTCATTACTATCTTTGGTTGGTAGGTGAAGCGCGCAAAGCGATCATCGCCGGAGAATTTAGTCAGTTCAAAAAGGATTTTTATGCACGCAGACAAGCCTAAAATTGACCTTGGAGTCAATATCGATCACATTGCCGTACTGCGTGAAGCACGTAAAATCAATGATCCTGACCCTCTTATGGCTCTTGCTATTTGTGCACAAGCGGGTGCAGATCAAATAACCATACATTTACGTGAGGACCGCCGCCATATTCATGATGATGATGCTTTTCGAATTATTGCTTCATCCCCTATTCCTGTGAATTTAGAATGTTCTATCGATTCAGAAATTATTAGTATTGTTTGCACCCTTAAGCCCCACCGTGCAACACTCGTCCCTGAGAAACGCTCAGAAGTAACTACCGAAGGCGGGCTTGATGTTAGCGGCAGCTATCATGCAATACTAAATGCTATTAATATTCTCGAGAAATCTGAAATAGAAATATCTCTTTTTATCGACCCAACGGCCGAAGCGGTAGAACTTTCTAAAAAACTGGGAGCACAATGGGTTGAGCTGCATACGGGAACGTACGCAAATCTCTATGCAATGCGTCACAGTGCCCTCCCCCATTCGCATCATTCGATTGAACCGTTGCGTCTAAGTCGTCAAGAGTTGGATTCACGTTTAGCAGAAGCCTTTGAAGCCATTCAAAATGCCGCCGAATATGCCCAACAACTTGGACTAAAAGTGGCCGCAGGACATGGACTCAATTACCAAAATGTTACGCGAATCACCACTATCGAATCGATTACAGAACTTAATATAGGGCAAAGTATTATTGCCCGGTCTGTTTTTACGGGACTTTCCCGTGCGGTTTCGGATATGAAAGAACTATGCAAGCGTTAAGAAAAATCGCCATCAGTGTCGGCGACCTAAACGGTGTGGGATTTGAAATTATCCTCAAAGCCCACGATCAGATTAAAATGCTGTGCGAGCCTGTTTATTGTATTAATGATACGATGGCAAAACAAGCAGCCGCCTTACTGAAAACCAAGACTCCTGATGATTTTAAAATGATACCAGTAGCGGGTGAATTCACGATAGCTGCAGGTGAAGTATGTGCATCCAGCGGAAAATACAGTTTTGATTCTTTTGCATGTGCAGTTGATTTAGCACGTAATAAAACCGTTGAGGCTATTGTGACCCTCCCCATTCATAAAGAAGCATGGATGATGGCAGGAATACATTACAAAGGGCATACAGACGCATTGAGGGATATTTTCAACCAAGAAGCAATCATGATGCTAGGGTGCGAAAAAATGTACGTGGCGCTCTTTACGGAACACATTGCGCTGAAGGAAGTAATGAAACACGTGAATGCCAAAGAGTTAAGTGATTTTATGCTCCGTTTCTACCAAAGTCTGAAGGTAAATAACATTGCCGTTTTAGGACTCAATCCGCATGCCGGAGACAATGGCGTATTGGGTGATGAGGAGCGTGAGATCAAAAAAGCGATCGCAGATGTTAACACACAGCTTGGGGAGGAAATCTTTATCGGGCCGCTTGTCCCTGATGTTGCCTTTACTCCTAGAGTACGTGAACAGTTTACTTATTATATTGCCATGTATCATGACCAGGGATTGGCTCCTTTGAAAGCGCTGTATTTCGATGAGGGGATCAATGTTTCTCTGGGACTTCCCATCATTCGTACCTCCGTGGACCATGGAACGGCATTTGACATTGCTTACCAAAATAAAGTATTGATATTAAGTTATATTAATGCTCTTAAAGCAGCCATCTCACTCATCAAAAATAATCATGTCTAAGCCAAAAGCTGTTATTGAGATTGTTGATCTCTTAAACAGCTATTTACCGTCCAATCTTTACGCATTGGATTTTTCTACCAGTCACTACATGTCTCTTCTTGATAAATTAAAAATCTCAAAGGATGAAAAGGTTTTTGAACTCAAAAAGGGTACGTTGATTGAAGGGATAATTGAGTATTTTAATTTGACATTTCAGACGGTATCGGTAGATATTTCTCTTCATAATTGTTCTATTACCAAGCACTTTACGGATGATACAAGTTCTGAAATATTAGACCGAATGCTTTTCAAACACTCCAAGCTTCTCATAGATATTTCTCAACAAAATGAGGCCTATCGTACACTGCCTTATCTCCTATCAATCCCTGAAGAGACAAGAGACCTTTTGGTTAAGGGATTTATTGATAAAAATGAGAGTATGGAAAAAGCGCGGAAGGTGCTGCGTTTGCAAATTCAGCCGATTTTCAATGTGAGTGAACGAGACATCACTTTCTTTTTACGCGGACGTATATGGATTCGTTACTATACACCACCTAAAAAAGTGCTCGAGGGAGAGGATAAGCGTTTTGCAGGCGAATCTCAAGAAGAGTTGGCTGCCATGTATAAGCTCTATTTTCCAAATGGTATATGGAAAGATATTGAGTCTATATTGAGCGAAGTTCTTGAAGAAAAGCTAAACTTTACCATCATTGACAATGCAACATTTACTAAAACATTTATTCCCGTTTTTCGAGGAATGATTGAGATCCTTCTTATTGACGTCATGAATCCAAATGATCGTAATAAAATAGAAGGCTTTACCGGATATATTTTACGTATCTATTTTGATAAAATTCTCCTTTATACCGCAAAAAATCTTTTACTTTTTATTGAAAAAAGGGATAAAAATGCAGAGATTTTTATTAAAACTTTCTCGGACGACACTCTCATTGACAGGAGTGGTAAAAAAACAAAAAAACATGCCATTGTTGATGAAAAGGAGCAAACCTGGAACTATGTTACTATTTTGTCTATTTTAATGCAGTACAAGCAAGCAAAACTGCGAATCATTTCACAAAATAATATTTTGTCCACAGTAAAAGAGCAATTGCACCAATCGGATCAGAATTTAAAAGTTGAAACAGATAATCAAAAAGTACAAGAAGAAAAAATTGATAAAATCATAAAAAAAATAGCAGACGGCGAACTGATGAATTTTAAAAGCGATAAAGGAAGCGATCCGGCACATTTAAAACGTCAAGAAGATCTAATTGCAATGAAAAGATCAGAAGAAAATGAGCTTTATCTGATTAAAAACCGTATTACAAATATAACAATAGAATTAGGAAGACAACGGAAAAAATTGAAACATGAGACAGAAGCTAAAAACATCCTCAATGAACAAATAGAACCGCTCAAAGAAATCTATGAACGCATTGCAAAAGCGTTGGCTTTGGTATTAACCAAAAGGTAAATAAAACCTATTTTTTTAAGAAAGACGATTTTTATATTCTTCGTATCCAAATTCATGAACAATGTTGAGGGTTCCTTCTTTGGTCCAAATGGCCAATGAAGGGAGTTTTATCCCATTGAAAGTGGTATTTTTCACAAAGGTATAGTGAATCTGGTCTTCAAAAATAACCTTATCCCCTATTTTCAAAGGTTCATCGAATGAGTAATCTCCCATAATATCTCCTGCAAGGCAGGTATTGCCTCCAAAACGATAGGTATAGGGTTTTTCACCTGCTTGCGCTGCTCCACGAACTTCTGCACGATAAGGCATCGCGAGCGTATCGGGCATATGCGCCTCCGCAGAGGTATCAAGAATAGCAATATCCATCCCATTATGAACGATATCAAGTACTGATGCCACCAACGGTCCGGTCTGCCATCCTACCGCTTCACCAGGCTCGAGATAGACTGTAATGTTGTTATACCGTGCTTTAAATGCTTTGATGACTTCTATGAGACGATCCACATCATAGTCACTACGTGTAATATGATGCCCTCCTCCAAAATTAACGTATTTTAATCCATCGATATAGGAACCAAATTTGGCTTCGAACGCTTCGAGTACCCCCTCAAGTGCATCGACATTTTGTTCACAAAGAGCATGAAAATTCAGACCATCGAGTTTGCTCAATAGTGACGCATCGAAATTGGCAATTATTGTCCCTAAACGGCTGTAAATTCCGCAAGGGTTATACAAATCAACGGGAGAAGATGAATACTCAGGATTAACACGTAAAGAAACAGAAATTGCGGGGTTAATGGCTTTAACACGATCATAGAAGCGGTGAAATTGCGAGGGAGAATTAAAAACTATGTCATCACTGATACGTGCGATCTCTTCAATCTCATCGTCTTTAAAGGCCGGAGAATACGTATGCACTTCTTTGTTCATTTTTTCACGGGCGAGTTTGGCTTCATGCAAACCGCTTGCTGTACACCCTTGCAAATATTTTCCCACAAGATCAAAAGTTGACCACATGGCAAACCCTTTGAGTGCCAAAATAACTTTTGCTCCTGATTCTTTTTGAACACGCTGTAATAGCTGCAAATTTTTCTCTAAAAGAGACTCTTCACAAATATAACAGGGAGTATGGGGAAGTTGAGAAAAATCGATAGGTGTCATCCAAAAATCCTTGGGGTTTAATGACGTGATTGTACCATAAACAGCAGTATCAAGCGGTTTCGAATCCACCGGTTACTTTGATATGCCATGGTTCAAATCGGACACCAAAGAGATTATTAGCAGTATAGCGGATCGTTATGTAGCCGCCATCGTAAAGCTTTTTAAACACATCCGTCTCTTGAAATTTATCCGTAAAATTGTATTGGCCAAGGCCCACTTTACCAATATCAAAATCTCCAACACTGTGAAAAGTAAAACCCGGAGGTGCAATAGAATTTGATGCTAAACGGAGGTTACCTCCTGAGTTTGCCATTTTTTTGACAAAAAGATGGAGTTGCTTGACCGGCAGACGAACACCTGAAGTGAGGATAAGATCATTTCCAATGAGTCGTTTGATTTGTGCGTATTTTTCCGTAGCGGCACCTTTCATTAAAAAGTGTCCTGTTTTATTGATATATACAACATCTTTTTTAGGGGTAATGACGGTTAATTCCGGTACGGTTCGTTCACCAAAAAAGCCATATTTTCTAGGATCTCCATAAAAGATAGATTCCACAAAAGCAACTTCTTCTTTCGTCAGCGGCATTTTGCAATGGGACGCAGTTTTAAGAAGTTCATCAAAACTGAGAATGTTAAATTGAACATAGCCAACATGATTTTGTACAACATTGAGTTTCTTTAGAAGCGAGAGAACGGTACGATCGGCACTTCCGCCCGTCACTGTCGAATCTATCTCTTCCATTCTTCCCCAAAGGGCACTTGTGGCAGTAAATGCACTAAGCGCGATAAACGTTCTTCTGTTCACTTTTCTCAAGTCCTCTATATCATTAATCAGTCATATTGTAGTGTAAAAATTAGGATTTTAGCCTCTTCTTACGCTAAATTTATAAACAATTTTAAATTTAATAGCAACTTCAGTTCCATAATGCGATCAGATCATAAAATGTGTTAAAATATTACAAATCTTGGAGGATAGGAATGAGTAGACAACACATGCATTTTTCAGGCAGTCTCTACCCATCCGATCCGGATACATTGGTTGAAATGATTCATCATTTCAATCGCCTTCTAGAAGAAACGCCTGAAATCGTTTGGCGAATTGACATGCTCGTTACTTATGGTATTATCGTACCACACGGAGAATGGGGGATTTCTGGGTTTACTGCAAATATGGCTTATCGAGTTTTGTCAGGGTCACCCGTTGATACCGTCGTGGTAATCGGGCCATCTCATGATGTGGGCTTTCAGGGGATCAGTATTGGGCAGAGTGA
Organism: Campylobacterota bacterium; assembly: GCA_023379705.1. Classification (GTDB taxonomy): domain Bacteria; phylum Campylobacterota; class Campylobacteria; order Campylobacterales; family Sulfurimonadaceae; genus Sulfuricurvum. Next base: position 11,804 of record JAMCPS010000102.1, on the reverse strand, counting down.
TCTCTTTGAAACTCCTTTGGGCGATATCTTCATTGATCACGATCTTAGTCAGTACATTAAAAATAATTTTGACGTTGTCCATTATCCATTAGCTCATACAGAGCACAGTACGGAAGTGCAAATGCCCTTTATCCGTCATTATTTACCCAATGCCAAAGTTGTGGAACTCGTCTATGGATTTACCACTCCTGATTCAATTGAACCCATTATAAAATATATCCTCGAGAATCGACGGTATGGCGTGGTTATCAGTACTGATCTTAGTCATTTTCACACGATCGAGGATGCAAATGCAATTGACGCCATGTGCATTGACGCTATAAAACAATGCGATGTTGATCTCCTGCACAATGAATGTGAAGCATGCGGCTCGATCGCAGTAGAAGGAATGCTAATAGCCGCTCAAAAAGAAGAGCTTGAAGGGGTGTTGCTGGATTATTCTACCAGTGCAGACAGCGATGGTAATACCTCGAGTGTGGTGGGATATATGAGTGCAATTTTTCAAGATAAAATTTAATGATGAATTGTCACATGATTATTACAAGAATTTGCTATAATAAATCATTATTAGTGAGTTAGACAGCAAGGTTGTATTAATGGCAGATATGGAGACGTACATTGGCAGACAGCCTATCTTAGATGCCCAGGGCAAATGTGTAGCCTATGAACTCCTTTATCGCAGTAAGGGATCAACGGAAGCTGTTTTTTTAGACGATACCGAAGCTACTACCAGAGTGATTATCAATTTAGTACACAACATCGGGGTTTCGTCGATTATCGGGGATAAAATAGGTTATATCAATGTTGATGATCATACATTATTGAGTGATGCTATTTTTTCTGTCCCTAAAGAACAATTTGTTTTCGAGATTTTAGAATACACAAAAATGTCCGTTGCCATTATCGAGCGAGTACGTCACCTCCATGATATCGGATACCGCTTTGCTTTGGATGATTTTTCGTGTGGAAATGAGAACATTGAGTATTTCAAGGCACTTTTTCCATTCGTTGATATTATAAAAATAGATTTAATGGCTACAGATATTACACAACTTGATAATATAGTTAAAAAGTTTAACTCATTCAATCTTACTTTATTAGCAGAAAAAGTTGAAGATTTAGAGGTATTTGAAATTTGTAAAAAAGCAGGCTTCAAGCTCTTTCAGGGCTACTTTTTTGAAAAGCCAACGGTTATTGAAGGTAAAAAAATAGAGCCATCAGTAACAAATGCAATGGATTTGATTAACACTCTTTATACAACCAGTGATATGAATATTGTAACTCAAAAATTTTCACTTTATCCGGAGCTTACCTTTAATTTACTGCGCTACATAAACTCATCAAAATACAATTTTAAAACCGATATTACGAGTATTAAACAAATTCTTAATCTTTTAGGTCCATCGCGTTTGCGTTCATGGCTGGGGTTGTTTTTGTATGGAGGTTCAAAAGAACGTCTGTTTCAAGAAGCCATTATCGATGCCGCTACTTTTAGAGCCAATATGATGAGAGAACTGGTCAATGCGCATGGGAAGCCCGAACTGTGTGATGAGGCTTTTTTAGCCGGTAGTCTTTCGCTCATCGACACCTATTTACAAATAGACATGCATGAAGTCATTGACAAAATACAACTCAGTTCATCGATAGAAGACGCACTGTTAAAACGAGAAGGCTACCTTGGCCGCTTTTTGTCTATCACTGAAAAATTAGAAAAGACAGAAAAAATACAAAGTATGATTGAGCATTTAGCCCCGAAAATAAATTTATCTCCCTCCCAGTTATATGCACTGTATTGTAAGGCCAATGATTTTCAAATTAAAGCTGCTTGAGTGCTAGAAAATAATTTCTAGCACTCAAGCTCACGAACGTTCCATGGCAAGCCTTGAGCATTCATCTCTTCCATAAAGAAATCAGGATCAAGCTGTTCCATATTGAATACACCCTTCCCGCTCCATTTTCCCTCAACCATCAGTTTGGCACCGATAACTGCAGGAACACCTGTCGTATAGGATACTCCTTGTGCTTTGACTTCGGCATAACACTCTTCGTGATCTTTGACTTGATAAATGTAAATTTTACGTTTTTTACCGTCTTTTAGACCCTCTGCTACGATTCCGATATTGGTTTTACCCTTGGTACGAGGTCCTAATGATGCAGGATCAGGCAATAAGGTTTTCAAAAACTCCATCGGAACGATTTTCATCCCTTTGTGCTCTACCTCTTTGATTCCCAGCATTCCAACATTCTCTAAACATTTCATATGGGTAAGATAACTTTGGCCAAATGTCATAAAGAAACGGATACGTTTAAGTCCTTTGATATGCTTGACCAGAGATTCCATCTCTTCGTGATAAAGCAAATAGCTGTCTTTTGGACCCACTTCCGGATAATCCCACACTTGCATGATTTCCATAGGCTCGGTTTCAATCCATTTACCATTTTCCCAATAACGCCCTTTTGCACTTACTTCACGCAGGTTAATTTCTGGATTAAAATTGGTTGCGAAGGCATAACCATGGTCACCCGCATTACAATCCAAAATGTCAATCGTATGTATCTCGTCAAAATAGTGTTTTTGCGCATAGGCACAAAAGACATTGGTAGCACCCGGATCAAATCCGCTGCCCAATAATCCCATAATTCCTGCATCTTTGAATGCCTGATCTTGTTCCCATTGAAGTTTGTATTCAAACTTTGCTTCATCAGGATGTTCATAGTTAGCCGTATCCAAATACGGCGTATTCGTTGTGATACACGCATCCATGATGGTGAGATCTTGATACGGAAGTGCCACATTGATAAGGATATCTGCATTCGTACGTTTGATAAGATCAATCACTTCTTGGGTGTTGTCCGCATCAACGGTTGCGATCTCAATGGCACCTTTTGGCAATTCGCTTTGAATTTCTTCGCAGCGTTTTAGTGTACGGCTTGCCAAGATGATACGGTCAAACGTACCGGCATTCATGACACATTTGTGCGCTACAACCCGCCCAACACCGCCTGCGCCGATAATCAATACTGTTGCCATAGATAACTCCTCAAATCATAATAAAAGTGGGTAATTATAGTCTAACCTCTCTTACGATAGTGTTACATACCCATACGCTGCCGCTAAAGTCACAATCCAAACAAAACCAAGCATTACTAAAGAAACAAAGACCAAAGCCGCTCCTGCATCCTTGGCACGTTTAGCCAATTCATGATGATCAAAGGTGACTAAATCCACCGTTCTCTCAATCGCACTGTTCATAATTTCTGCCATAACCGGAATAAAGAGTGAGGTTGCCAAAATGGCTTGATAGTGAAAAGCAATCGGTAAAAGCCAAGCCGTAAGCATCCCACAGCTAAACAAAACAATTTGCAAACGAAACGAGGGTTCATTTTTTGTTACTTCCATCAGCCCTTCAAGAGCATAGCGGGTATTTTTAAACAAGGTGTATTTTGGTTTATTCAGAGCCATGGGTTTCCTTTAGATGGGTTATAGCATCATGAAGTGCTTTTGCATCGCTGTCTATGCTCAAAGGTGCACCATAGATAATTCGAATACGACGACGCATTATATTGGACATTTTAGCATCTCGCTTTGGCGCACGCGAAAAAATACTGCCGTATATTCCATCTATGTAAAATGGAATAATGACAGCATCAACTCCTTGTGCAATGATTTGAAACCCTGGATATATTTTGCCAATTTCACCGTCATGACTGATACTTCCCTCTGGAAAAACACCAATAATTTCATTTTCTTTCAACCGTTTTTTTGCGGATCGAAAGGCATCTTTGGCGGCGGTCGATGAAACAGGGATAACCCGCCCCAGTTTCATGATGGGACGTATGAACCTTTTGTCATAAATTGAACGTTCCATCATGTATCCAATACGTCGTTCAATACCGATCTGAACTAAAATCCAATCAATCCAGCTGATATGATTTCCTAATAATAATACAGAACCCTCTTTTGGAATATGATGGAGTCCTATGGGAGTTATGTCATAGCGCATGGCAAGGATATTTTCAAAAAGCAACCATAAAAGATAATCACCATATCGTTTGATTAGCCATACCGTGGTTATAAACGAAATGCTAAACATCATCCAAAAAACAGGAATACTCTCATACTCTGCCATCGCAGCAATGGTTGTTAAAGAAAGAAATAAAATCATAGAAATATTTTGCACCCAATTGTTACCGGCAAGGATAAACCCAAGTTCTTCTTTACCAGCATAGGATTGAATGAGAGAATTGAGCGAAACAATCATCATGGCTCCACCAATACCGAAAATAAAAAAGATACCACCGATGAGCGTTAAAGAGTGAGTCAGCGGAAGTGCAAAGAGAGACAAAGTCAGGATCATCGAACCTAATGGAATTAATCCGCGATGCAGATAAAATTTGCTCATATTAGATGCAAAAAAAGAACCGATAATAATTCCAAAAGCAGCCAATGCCATCAGCCCTTGCACTACAATGGTATTTTCTTCATGCAGTGTAGATTTAGCGTATGCCCCAAATGTTGATAAAATCACTTGGGATATTGACCAAAAGAGGGATAATAATAAGATAGCCTCAAAAATATTTTTATTACTGCGTATAGAGTTCCAGTTTTGTCGAAAGTATGCTCCCCTTAGGTAACGTTTAAAATCAAATGTCTGTAAAATAACTGGGTGTTTATCCATTAAACGAAGCGTCAAAAGGTACTCAACCACTGATCCTGCTACCAATAGCCATCCAAGAGGGGCAATCTGTCGCAATATATCAGACTGAGTCTCGTAATGCTCCCCCAGTGATGTTTCAAAAAAGAAGGTATAAACCATAATCCCAGAAAGTATCGCAACCGTTGTGACAGACTGTACAACGGCATTTAATCCACTGATGCGGTCAACACTAACCAGTTCGGTGATGTAGCCGTATTTTGCAGGAGAATACAGAGCACTTTGTGCAGCAAGAATAAATGTTAAGCCAAAAGCACACCAAAACCAACCTAAATAATACGACAATGTAATACCCAAGGTAATAACAATCGCAGCAAATGCTCCGTATTGCATTACTTTTGCTTTAGAAAAGCGCTGAGAAACGTAACCTGCGGGAGTAAGCAAAAAAATAAAGGGTAAAAGGATAAGAGCATTCAAAATGGAAGTCAAAACGATTTGTTCATGACCGTCATAAATTTTAAATACGGTATTTTGGATAACTATTTTATGTCCCAAATCGGTAAAGGCATTTAGAAAAAGGGCTAATAGATAAGGGATAGCCCCCTTATGTTTCAAAAGGGAAGTTTTCACCCTAATACCGTGCTCCACCCCTCATAATGACCATGTTCTTGCAAGACCGCATCATAAAGCATTAACGTTGTTTCTTTGACTTTCTCAGGTGAGATAGACTCCGTTTTAACGATAATCGCACCATAGCTATGATCGCTGTCATTATCCTCAATGTACTCTTTAAGATTAAACCCGTAAGAGTTCAAAGATTGTAAAAAACGTTCCAATGCGCTTTTGGTTTGAAAATAACAATAATGTTCTACTTCGCGTTCAAGGCTTAAATCATCACCTGCTTCCAGGAGTGCTTCAACCGTATGGCGATTTTGAATGGTCAATGCAACATAAGGATCCGGATAAAGACGTTCTAGATACATCTCCCATTTACCGTCTCTTGCAGTTGAACGCTCATAGGCATAGGATTGATGCCGTCCCATAGTTTCAGCTACTAAATTTTCAAATACTTTTGGTGTAGAAGCATAAAAATAGAGCTCACACCATCCGTCTTTAGCAATCGTACCTGCATAAGAGGCATCCATTTGAGTTTTTAATGTCTCAATAAGATCATCACGAAAAGCAATAAAATTGATGTCCAAAGGATCGCTGTTTTTTACAAAAAGCCATAATAAATAAGGTTTTTGAGCTTGTGGTGCATCATCAAACAAAGAGAGATCTACTTCACAGCGAGCTTCAAACCCCTCTTCATCTGTAAATTCATAAAATTCTATCATCATCGTTTCCATATTTTTTTGTTATTTTATCCAAACATCCCTCATTCAGAGGTGTAGCTTTGGTGCAGTTTTACTTTATGCGTTAAATCCAATACTTTTTTGGGAGAAACATGTTGATGCGATTGATCTTGCTTTGTAAGCATTTGCGTAAATAGCTGCATTTGTGCGATTGCTTCATTCGCGACGTTTTCCAAATGCTCACGCATTTGGCGGTGTTCTTGCTTCTCATACCCCTCAAGAGTCACGATTAATTCCGCGAGCTTGCTTTTTGCCAATAAAAACTCTTTGTGCAGTAATTCAGCTGCATTAAAAAGATGTCCTAGCGGTTTTATGGATTCATTGAGTTCTTTACTGTTTTGACTCATTTCCCGCATGTGATTAGAAGAAAGAACCATTTGCTGCATTATAAGTTCACTTTGCTCTCTGGACCCAATGAGTATTTTTTCGTTTTCCAGCAACGTTGTTACGATGCTTTCGCTTTTTGCACCAATTGTCTGGATGTTTCGTGAAAAATCATGGATTAAACGTGAAAACTCTTCTTCGAGACGTCCAGTAAGAGATTCTACTGATTGAGACTTATGCAGTTTTTCAAGTATGTGTTTAACTTGCACCATTTCATCATAAAGATCTCTTTTATCATCAAGTGAAGCTTTAACCGTATTTTTAAGCTGATTGAAATGATCCTGTTCGGAAATTCGCAATAGATCTATATGACGATGAACAACATTATCCAAACTTGGAAGTTCAGTGAGGGTAAATTCCTCAAATTTTTCCATGGATACTTGTTGCTTAGCAAGCATTGCCTCAATTTTCTGGATAAAAAGTTTTTGATTGCTTTGGATAACATTCAACGCATCTATCTCTTCTTTAAAAATATTTTTAAGCTGAAGATGTGTCGAATCTTCCATTTGAGCTACTTGTCCCAATTGACCGGTCACGGTATTAAAAAGGTTTTTAAGCGATTCGATCTCATCATAAATATTTTGTATACGTGTATTATCAGCATATTGGTTCGCGACATTTTGAGTTTGACTCATAACACTCATAATAGCCGCAAAAACAACTCCAACTATAACCGTAAGCAAGCCTTCACGAAGGGCTAATAACCACCCCTCGCCCTCACCCATCATCACAAAATGAAGCAGTCCCATGATCATACCGATACCAAATACAATAGGGGTATAATTTATTTTATTAGGATCTTTATACACATTAATATGACGTAAAAATAATAATGACATTATGACAATAGCAATTAATAAATCAATCTGCAGCATCACCTGTCTCCTCTAAAATAATTGCAGACAGTTCCAGTGGGTGTGCAACCTTATAATCACCAACTCCATCCTCACTAAACCCCCACGTGGCAAAAATACTGCTGATCATTGCATTACGTGCGGCATCCATGTCTTTTGTGTTATCACCAATCATCCATGCACGATCCCTAGTGTGTACAAAACCATAATTTTCTAGGTGACATTCAATCATTTGCGGATGAGGTTTTGAAAATTGAACATCATCCGCCCCAATGATATGGGTGAAGTAATCTGAGAGATTTAAATGGGAAAGCATCCGTTTAGCAAATTTACTCGGTGCATTGGTAGCGACACCCAATATGCAGCCTTGCGAATGAAGATTGTGCAAAACATCGCTAATTCCCTGATACGCACGAACATTTTGAATGCATTGTGTGTGGTAATGCTCTTCGAATAATGCTTTTGCCTGCTCATCATAATGTTCTGTTTCATAAAACAAATACGCAAGATTACGTTCACTCGCATTAATAGCATCAACAACAAATTTCTGACTCAAATCATCCAAGCCGTAATGATGCTTGCGAACATAATTAATAGAGAGCGTGATATCTGCAGCGGAATCAATCAATGTCCCGTCCATATCAAAAATCACAATACGCTGCATTATCGCATCTTTTCGTACAGCTCTTTAAGTGTTTGAACAAACAAAGGGTGATCGTTGGGACATCGAGATACACGGTATTCTTGGAATCCAAGCTCATGAGCGATTTCGGCATACTCAATCGAAAGTTCAAAATCGGTTTCAGAATTGTCAATCGTAAATGCAATAGGGACAATAATGACTTTTTTCTTAGTAAGCGTATGCAACATTGATTCCAATGATGGCTCGAGCCATTTCATAGGTCCTACTTTTGACTGATAAGCTAAATGAACCCCGCGAAAATAGATCCCCTCACGGTGAAAAATATCTTTCATAATCTCAACATGGGCAGCTACTTGACGCTGATAGGGATCACCGCCATCAACAATTTTTTGTGGTAATCCATGTGCTGAAAAGATAAGCTCAAATTCATGCGGGTCATCGTTATTTAGAGTCTCTTTGATAAGAGACAATAGGCATTCATTGTAGGTTTTATTGGTAAAAAAGTGTTTAATTTCCACCATAATCGGAAACCAACCCATTGAACGTGCAGTAACCTCAAAATCATCAATAGAGGAAGCCGTTGTGGTGCTCGAATATTGGGGATACAGAGGAATCAGATAAACCTTTTGAATCCCTTGAAGTTTTAGCTTTGAGCATACTTCCTGAGCCATAGGCGGTGTATATCTCATCACAAAATCAACAACAACTTCCGGATCAACTTGAGCTTGAAGCTTTTGAATCAATGCTTTTGTAAGATTCACAATAGGAGATTTCCCGCCAATGCTTCGATATATTTCTTGTGATTTTTCTGCACGAAACAGTGTAATCATTCCTGCAATAAACCGGCGTAATAAATTGCTTTTGGTACGAATGATCGCAGGATCATTGAACATATTGGTTAAAAACATTTCTACTTCACGCAGATTATTGGGACCACCCATATTTAGTAGTACGATTGCCTCTTTCATCTTGCCTCATTAACGGTTTGTTTATAGTCGTAGTGTACCATAACGCATTATGAAACTTGTTAATTATAATAAATCATAAAGCTTTTTAGCATATAATGAACCTTAAGTAAAATAATTATTCTGTACAGTAAGGAGGAAGAATGATAAAAAGGTGTTTAACCCTCTCATTATTAATTCTCAACACTGCATTGCAAGCGGATTCAAATGTGCGGCGTGAGCCGTCACTTTTTTTAGAATATGAACGCGAAGTAACTCGAACAATTGATACTGCTCAAGATGAGCCAAACCCTTTTAAGAAAATAATTGCTCCTATAACTCCCAAAGCACCGATTGTACGACCAATTGTAATCACAGAACCTGTAAAACCACTTCCGCCCTCAGACAAACCGGAAATTGGAAATGATGCTTTGCCTTTTCTGGTGATAAGCAAACCAGTTTCACCATCAATTGCTGCCCCTATAAGCTGTCCAACTACCCCAGACACAACTATTATTACAAAAAATGAAGAGAAATCTAAAAAGTCTTTATTTGAAAACATCCATTCAGTTAAAGAGCGCATTATGGCACGGGCGAAACAACTTCTTGGTACTCCGTACGGTTTTGGTAATAAAGAAATCACACAAACCGATTGTTCAGGATTTACGCAACAAGTTTTCAGCCAATTTGGTGTATCACTACCGCACAGTGCAGCTGGACAAGCTCAATATGGCAAAGAGGTTGACAGTAATGACTTGCAAGTTGGGGATCTGATGTTTTATCGTACCTACAAAGATGAGCCTTCACATGTGGGGATCTATGCGGGTGATGGACAGATTATTCATGCATCTTACAAAAACAGACGTGTTCAATTCGATGCTATAAATAAAGGGTATTACAAGCAACGTTTTATGTATGCAAAACGGCTTGCCCTCAACAACTATGATGCATCAAACGAATGATAAGTAACTTATAAAATGTCAGCTTTATACTCGATTCTTGATAAGCATTGGCTCTGGAAAGAGATTAACAGCAAGCTTGAGTTGAGCAGTCCTGCATATACTTATTGGAATAACAGCCGCCATCATCAATTGCTGCCCCTATAAGCTGTCCAACTACCCCAGACACAACTATTATTACAAAAAATGAAGAGAAATCTAAAAAGTCTTTATTTGAAAACATCCATTCAGTTAAAGAGCGCATTATGGCACGGGCGAAACAACTTCTTGGTACTCCGTACGGTTTTGGTAATAAAGAAATCACACAAACCGATTGTTCAGGATTTACGCAACAAGTTTTCAGCCAATTTGGTGTATCACTACCGCACAGTGCAGCTGGACAAGCTCAATATGGCAAAGAGGTTGACAGTAATGACTTGCAAGTTGGGGATCTGATGTTTTATCGTACCTACAAAGATGAGCCTTCACATGTGGGGATCTATGCGGGTGATGGACAGATTATTCATGCATCTTACAAAAACAGACGTGTTCAATTCGATGCTATAAATAAAGGGTATTACAAGCAACGTTTTATGTATGCAAAACGGCTTGCCCTCAACAACTATGATGCATCAAACGAATGATAAGTAACTTATAAAATGTCAGCTTTATACTCGATTCTTGATAAGCATTGGCTCTGGAAAGAGATTAACAGCAAGCTTGAGTTGAGCAGTCCTGCATATACTTATTGGAATAACAGCCGCCATATCAAACTCAATCGCTACGTTTTTATTGAAAAAAACACCCTTCCTCAAAAGTATGAATACATTGAATCTTCGCTAACTGATCTCTCAGGATGGCTTCCAACGAACTATGCGGCATCGAGTTTAAGTATGGATAGCCATATATTCGCGTATAAAAAGATGCGTTTATACAATCAATTCGAATACAAATACGTCAATGACATTAAATTTGTCAATCTCAAGCGTTTTTTTACGGAGAACGGGATTGCCCTTACTAAAAAGAGCTATGTTCATCTTGGACGCCTTAATGATTTGTCTATTACCGTTGATTCACGCTTTTATCGAATCGACGATAACTACGGGGTTGTTGTTTACGATTAATCTTGCTTTCGTTTTGCCCACCTAGGAAAATAGCGTGAAGGGGAGATAGCTTCATTCAGTGGGATCTTATCCACCAAGTACTCTTTGAGCCGTTTTGCAAGATACGGTGCCAAAACAAACCCATATCCCCCTGAGCCATTTATCATAATCAAATTAGGATAATAAATAAATTCTTTAGAATCAACAGCTTTACCGTGTTGTAGATGCGGATGTAATGTCAGTGTGGCGTCTGAATCCACCAAACTTCCTAACATCGGCATATAGTCATTGGATCCGCTGCGCAAGCCCATATAGTCTTTAACTATTTTAATATTACTTAATTTTAACGTTTTAGAAGCATTATCAAGCAATAAAGTTCTTCCTGATTCAATATCATAAATAGAAGCTTCATCAAAGGGAGAATAATGAACATCATGCGTTGCCCCAATGGCGACGATACCCTCTTTGATTGTTGGAGAAATAGAGACAAATTGATGAAAAATATGGGGGATATCAGTGGATGTCGTAACATCGATACGATGCCCCCAAATCCCACGCAGTCCTACATAATTGACCGATAAAACCTTGGGATACGCACCTATGCTCAATACCAGATGCGAGGATCGCAAGTGGCCACAATGCCACATATTATCACTGTATAATGGGGATTGTATGTCTAAAATATAAAAATCGATTCCATCTGCCAATGCTTCGCATGCACCTCGTGCATCCACAACAGCACTTTGCTCGAGGTAAATGGATTCTTCTGGGTTGTCTTGACTGATATGTAAGAGCGGTTTCAAGAGGGTATGGAAAGGTAAAATATCGGTATAAAAGTTCATGGCTTCATTGTATGCCACATCGAGGAGTTCTTTTAGAGGACCTTGCTTATGAAACTTTGGAGAGATAAAAGCACCTGCGGCACCGC
>JAMCPS010000101.1 GCA_023379705.1 Campylobacterota bacterium | reverse complement strand
AATCAAATATTTTGAAATAGCAAAAGATAAGAGCAAGTTTCCAAAAATAAAAAAAGTGAAGAAAACCAATCGAAATGAAAAATAGGTCAAGTTCCCCCCTAATAATAGATGCGCATCTTATTCCACCATCCATGATGCATACTCATGTGTTTGACAACTCGGATAGGAAGCAATGAGTGTATTTTACCGAGTTTATAGCCAATATATTTAGCAAAATTGCGTAATAGCGAATAAAAAATAAGGTAGCTTTTGTGATTAGAAATAAGAAAGCGCAATTCACTTAAAACATAATGTAAACCTTCGCCCTCAATTTTTCCAAATTCCTCTAAAAGCCACGATTCATTACGGTGCAGAACACCTATGTCAAAATAGCGTTTAAACTCCTGCCAAAGAGTGTAGTCATGAGAATGATATACATGGGCTTCAGCCTCATAAGCGAGGGCATACTCTTTTTTTAAAAGCAGTGCGCCGGCAATCATATCTTCACCCAAGATGAGATTGTCTTTAAAATACCCTATCTCTTGGAGTGCACTTGTTCGATAAGCACAAAAAGAGTTCGATAGAAAAGCTGTTTTGAGTCCATAAAACTTTTTTTCATCCAGAGTACGTAGGTGTGATTTTTCATCATAATTAAATAAACGTAGAGACCTTCCCCACACAGTAGCACTTGGATATGGAAGTTGCCGCCCATATGCAGCTGCAATGTGCGTATCGGCAAAGCATCCAATGAGTCGTTTAAAAGCATGATTATCGGCAGGTAAAGCATCTTGTGTTAAAAAAAGGACTATTTCCCCTTGGGCCATTTGTGAGGCGAGAGTTCGAGTCCCTCCGTGATCAAACGATTCACGAGATATTGTTTTGACGCGGCATCCGTAGTCTTTTGCTATATTGGCTGTTTTATCCGACGATGATGAATCAATGATAATAATTTCGCATGGCTGTAAAGATTGCCCCTTGATGGCATTCATTAATGCAGGGAAATGATTTGCGGCATTGAGTGTGGGAATGATGAGAGAAAATGTTAACATAATGCAGTTTTAGGCATGAGCATTTTTTTTATGTTTCATTTTCAGGATTATTTTCTCAAACCAATGCCAAGAAATGATGGATAAAAAAAGTGTTACGATAAAACTGCTTAAAAAAAGGGTGATAGCATTCAACTCCATTTTAAAAAAATGAATCAACGTCTGTTGTACCGGAAAGGCATAAATATACATTCCATATGAATAATCTCCTGTTTTTGAAAACCATTTAGTGTGTAACATAGACCCAAGACCAATGATGAGATAGGGAAAAACCAACAGTGTGATGAGCTTTAAGTTACCCAAAAACAAACCCAGTACAAAAATTACACCTAGGATTGTCATTAAACGTTTTGAAAAAATGACAACGTCTCGATAAAGATACAATGAAACACCGGAATAGAAAAAGTTTGTAAGAACCAGCAGTTTTGAATAGTCATCAACAGTGAGTCCCATAAATAAAATAAAATTTCCCATGATAAATGCAATACAAAGCAAGGTCAGTATGACGGTTGCATACAGGATTAAATGTCGTTTGCCATGCATAAAAAACACCATGATGGGCAATAAAAAATAAAGAAATATTTCGTATTTAAGTGTCCACATGGAGCCATTGATATTGTCAACGAGCGCATTGACCGGGAAAACTCCATGAATAGTCCAGACAGCACCAAAAACCTGAAAAACAGCAGATTTTAGAAAAAAGTAAAGTGAAGAACCAGCATCCAAGCTAAAAAGAATGGTGTTTTGGGAAAGGATGGGAGCCAATACAAAAGAAGTTAAAAACAATGAAAGCCAAAAAGCAGGAACAATTCGTAGCAATCTATTTTTAGCGTATTGCCATATAGATGAGTTTGCTTCCAAACTTTGAATCATAAAAAATCCGGACAACACAAAAAACCCATAAACGGCTAATGTTCCGGTTTTAGCGTATTGCCATATAGATGAGTTTGCTTCCAAACTTTGAATCATAAAAAATCCGGACAACACAAAAAACCCATAAACGGCTAATGTTCCGGGACTTAACTGATAATGAGTCAAGACAGTAAAAGGGTCTGTACCTCCATCCTCACCGTAGAGCAACGCATACGAATGGACGAAAAGAACGAGGCACGCAAGAGCAAAACGAATGTCATCAAAAGAGTTGTTTCTCTTATCGTAAACATCATTTAATGTTTTAACTTCCAAAAAGCACCTCATACAAATCTTCAATTGCTATAACTTTACCTAATGGGTATTCTTTGACCCGTTCAGCGGGAGCACCCAGATCAAAGACGATCAGAGGATACCCCATCTGCATGATCTCATCCGTCGTATACGAAAATGTCTCGGGCCACACGGAGGGGATCAAAAATTGTGTGATTCTTTCGTCTGCAACAATGCGTGGAAGTTCATCTTTCGTGTATCTCCCAGTGGCTCTAAAAGAGTCAGAGGAGATAGGAACCGATATTTGACCGATTAAAATTACTTTGGCATTGAGCCCGTGTTTATCGATATAGTCGACGAGATTTTTAACGACGGATGCCCCTTTGGCTTCATTGATGCCCCCTAGTATTCCAATACGAATTTCATTGTTTTTCGACTCTTGAGTATAGATATTTGAGTATCGTCCGGAGATGTCGTGCAAAACGACGTCTACTTTGGAGAGGTGTTTGGCGTATCCTTTTCCAAATATTTCCTTGGAAGAGTGGGAAAAACACAATACGGTGTCGGTTACCTCAAACAGTTTATCCCAAATCTCTCTCCAATGCGCAATATTGGATTCGGATTGATAAAGTTTGAACTCACCGCGATTGTTTTTCATACACTCATCGCATTGACTGAGATTGTGCGGAACACCACAATACGTCATGGTGCTATTTAGCAGGGTATAGCTAGGACACAATGGAAAAAAGTCATGAATAGGAACGATCAGTTTTGCTAAAGTTCGATGGCGTATGGACAAGATGAGGTTTATAATATTCGGAATATCGGGATACGAGACCAGAGAATTAACAAAAACTTCATTCAGTTCAATTCGATTCAACAATCCCGAGAGTTCACTCAGCGTTTTAGTTTTGAGAATTATGCGATTATTTGGAGTAATAAGTTCGACGATATAGTTTTGGGTCGCATTGAAATCATAGCGAATCAGACAGATCGTTTCGCCCGAAGTGATCCGTTTTGAAATACGTTCTTGAATATAATCGTTTGCTCCTCCTCCTAAATGATGATCAAAAATCACAACCGTATGCGTGTGCGAGCTTTGGAGGAAATAGACCACCATTTCGCGTAGCGTCTTGAGGTCATCTTGAGCGATTAGATGCTGTACTTGTGCATCGTAGGTAGGATGTTTTGTGTTCAGCGTCAAAAGATTAGTGCGAATCAGGGCATCTTTTTCAGTGCTTGAAAACGATCCGCCATGCTTGTGGTACACAAAAAGATTGGTCACATGCAGGTTCTTATACCCATGTTCCAGTGCCCTTTGGCACCAGTCATTTTCTTCTCCGTACCCTTTCCCAAACACTGTATCAAACATACCGATTGCAATAGCCACATCCCTATTGACCCCCATGCAAAATCCAACTCCAGTCGGAATTTCAATCGCCGTTTTGTCAAAATTGACATATTGAAATGCTCTGTCGATAGTGTCAACGCTCATACCCTCAAAAATTTTATTGTCTTCCAGATAGTTGGGAAAACTGCAAATGGTCCCCGCATTGGTAAAGGGGGTCGTACTAGCGATATTATCCATTTCAAAAATAGGATACATTAGCCTTTCGATCCAGTGGGGGGGGACTTCCGTATCGGTATTGAGTAAGACAAAATGGTTTTGGGTCATTGTAGCAAGGGTGTTGACAGTTTGGATAAAGCCTAAATTATGCGTGTTTTCAACGACGATCATCGTCACTTCAGGATGGGTACGCTGAATCTCATACAAAAAAGGCAAAACGCTCACATCACTGCTTTTATCATCGCACACCAAAAGTCGATAAGGCAGAGAGGTATGGGCAAAAATACTCTCAAATAAGGGAGCCAAAAACTCTTTTCCATTGTAAACCGGAACGAGAATATCGATGGGGGCCATAACGCTCAGGGGATAGAAAAAAGGTTTTTCCAAAAACATACCAAAGACATCCTCAACACGAAGCACCTGCATGTGCGCATCCGCGGATGCTTCGATTTTAGAAAATGCATTCTCCATCTTAAGTAAAGTTTTTTTGAATCCCAAAAGCCGTATTTCATTCATCCCTCTGTAGATAAGACTGGGATTTTTGAGAGCATATTTGAGTAACATCACCCATTTCATCGTGATTCGCAAGGGGCGTGTCACTCTCCAGCTTTTACTCTTAAGCAGCGTGTCAATTTCCTGATAATCCAAACGACTTGTTTCCAGTTCATTTTTCAAACGAGCGGCATCCATTTGGTAGTGGTCCATGGCGGTATCCAGCCACAGTATTGAGTCGCTTAAGTCCTGTTCATTAAAAGAAGGAAGCCATTTTTTCAAAATAGCGCTGTGGGATTTTCGCACTTTTTCCATGTCTCTGTTTGTTGAAATTCCCGATAACCCGTTGCTAATATTGTAAGTGCCCGAAACACCTTCTGCATAGTAAAAATTACTTTTAGCCGCGAGTTGTAGCCAAAAATCCCAATCTTCCATGAGGTCCAATGTACAATCAAATCGACACTCTTTGGCAATACTGCGTTTAAAAAGTACCGCATGAATGGGCAGATAATTGATCACACGCAAACGGGCAGGTTCCCATACGGCATCCATGGTTTTGATGAGTTCACCGCTGTCTGTTTTCACACAGATACCGCTATAGGCTACCGAAAAGGTACGATTGGCTTCGAGTGCATGGATGAGTTTTTCGATATGGTGAGGATATATTAGATCGTCTTCGTCCAAAAACATCACATAGTCTCCATGGACATTGTCCAATCCCATATTGGCGGCATGACTCCTTCCATGAGTCCAAGTGTTATGGCAATAAATGACGTCGTCTAAATTCTTTTTGGCAAATTCAAGCAAAAAAGTCGGAGTTTCAACGTCGCTGTCATTGACGATGACCAGTTCAATCGGGCGATAATGTTGAGAGATGACCGATTCGATAGCCTTTTGCAGCAATTCGATTCGGTTAACGGTGCGAATAATAACAGAAACCATGTAATAAGCCTGAAGACAAGTAAGTAGGGTATTTTAGCAGAAATTGGGAGTACTTCCAAAAATTTAGATTTGGATAAAATTTTTTAATGCTTTTCACCTAAGATTTTAAATAGGATCGGAGCGCATTGAGAAATGACCGTTTTTTACGGTAAGAATAATACGCTTCTCCGTATTTTTGAATTGTATCAAAAGGGAGATAAAGTCCCCGATAGGTTGCCAGTCCTCTAAGCGCCTGAAGATAATGTCCATATTGCAATGCGGTATGATGAGCTTCCAGTGCTTTTATTTTGATTTCCATAGATTCCGTGATATCTAGAATATGAGTGCATTCCACAGGCGACCACACTTCGTAAAATAAAACATCGCACACTTCCTTATCTGCACACTGTTTGACTGCGTATCCGACAGCCGAATGGTCAGGATGCATATCGAGATACCACGGAGAAAGGACAATATTGGGACAGTATTCACGCACAGCGTGCGCGATATCTGAGGGCAAAAGTTCTAGCGTATCGAGTTTTCCATCCGGTAATCTCCATAATTCATATTCTTGTACCCCTAAAATTTTTAAAGAGTGTAAAAATTCATTCTCCCTAGTATCAGCAGTCCCCTCAGGCAATGCTCCTCCACCGCTTCCGTCACTGACAAGAATGACTTTAACGGCGATGTTATTTGCGACCAGTTGAGATAGTAACCCGCCGCATCCTATTGCTTCATCATCAGGGTGGGGAATAAAAGCTAAAACTTTAGTAAATCCGTTAATCTCAAGAATCTGAGGCGTGTCGTGTTTAATTCTTTGAGTACGATGATAAGCATATTTCATATTCTTCGACTACCTCTCTCCATTCTTTAAATTCAGATGAACGTTTTTTTGCTGCATTCTTCCAAAACGCTTTTATTGTACTATCGGTTGCGATTGCTTTAATTGCTTCTCCCATAGACAGAGGATCAGGATGACAAAGCCATCCGCCACTGGAAACAACCTCAATAGCACCACCCCCAGCAGCAATGACACAAGGGAGCTCAGCGCATATCGCCTCCATATTCGCCAATCCGAATGATTCAAATTCACAAGCGCTGACATAGATGTCAGCCGCCGCCAAATACGTATCGATGCTCGGAGTAAAGATGCTAATCGGAATATGTGTTAATCCTGAAGTACGTGCTAGATCGATGAGATTTTGATCAATCTCTCCCCCGATGATCACCAGCTGCAGATTTTCTACCTTTGTTTGTGCTACTGCACACGCTTGTATGACTATATCAAACCGCTTAACGGGTGCAACCCGTCCTATGGCAATCACATAGAGTGTCGCATCATCCCATCCCAAGAGTGCACGTGCGGCATCTTTGTCCATGAGATTTAGAACAGGCTTTCCGTAGCCGATAGATCGCCAATGTGACGGTGCCCTCGCATACCCCATATCGCGGGTAAGCAGGGTGATGGTTGAAGTCGAAGGCCCCCATACAAAGGCTGATTTTTTCAAAATGTACTTTTCGATCCGAAGCAGAAGCTTAGTCCATTGTTCCGTGAGAGCCAATCCGTCTAAAAGTACGGCTTGAGTAAAACTTCCCAGGCCATGCTCGGAGACTCCCCAAACAATCTTATGGGCATTTATTGTGAACATTTGGCGGTATAAGAACCCCATTACGATCCATGGATCTTGAAACCATACGTGGGAATAGCGCTCATTTTGAACCATTTGAGCTGCTCTCATCCCCTGTAAAAACCGTTCGGCAAGGGGAGGGATGACATAATCAGCAAAACCGAGGAATCTTGATATAAAACCGCCGATACGGATGAGACGCTTAAAAAGAGTGTTTTCATTTTTTCCCCAATCGGCTATGGTGATGTACGTAACACTGTGTCCTTTTTGCTTCAGTCCCTCAGCGATAGCCCCAATAGCTTTTCCCAGACCAAAGGCCTTGTCTTGGTAGGTCTCTCGTGAAACTATCAGAAGTTCCATTATCGAAAATCGGTATCGCCGGCCATCAGCCACCAACGATTCTTAATTTTTTCAGGTTTGATCCCTTGCGTCAAGACATTATAAGGGATAATAATATCAATGTCATGAACGATAGGGTGCGTTGACTCAAAATACGACAAATGGCTGTTAGTAATCCAGCAAAATACTTTTGAAGAAGAGACAGCATTGCCATAGCGGCACGCCATCTCGATAAACATCGGAATTTTTGCGACATCTCCGATCATGTCGATCAGTTCCAGTCCCTCTTCTCCTCTATTTTTCAAAATTAAAATTCCCTCAGGACGGCTGCTCCATATTTTATGGACGGTGATAATCCGATAAGGAGTCTCAGGATGCTTTACGTAGCGGTTGCTTAGCCATTGAGCATCTCGGACGCCCAAGACGCTGTTGGACAAACTTTTTCTCATTTGTTCCCATAATCGCGAAACATGATTGATATCAGAATCTTCCCAATCACGCAAACGCCATATTGAGATAGAATTTCTTTTACGAACACTCCATGACAGTTGTATTAAATGATCGACCTTATCATATAATCCCAGCAGATGACCCAATTGATAAGCTCGCTTATTGGGAAACCCAAAAGCTATTTCATAAGGTTTTCCTTCTCCGACCATCGCGCCAATATAGCTCGAAGCGACATTCCAAAATGCACCCCTAGCGGTAAACGCTCCCCGTTGTGATGGGTGCACCATGACGTCACCCATTTGAACGGCATGCAAAAGTTTACCCTCGAAGACGACATCACGGGGCATTCCGCCATAAAAAGCGACCAGTTTGTCATCTTTTTGCAGACCGATTCCTATTTTTTCGGTATCGCGATATTTCCATGCTAATTTTTTTTGAGACATTTGAGAACCAAAAACAGTATGAAACAGTTCTCGCCACTGAGATTGCTGTGTTTGATCAATCCATACACAAGCCCAATTAGTCATCGATGCTTTTTCCCCAACGATGTTCTAATTCGACGATTCCCTGTTGAATTCCTGTTTGTTCCAGCTCAAAAATTGCCACAGGGTCTGCCCAATCGTAGATATGAAGACCACGTTCGCAAAACAGGTGTACTCCAACATGATAGCGCCCTTTCAAAAGAGCGATGGAGGGGAAATGAATCGAAAATTTTCCCAGACCGTCCGTATCCCGTTCGAGGAGTATCTCATCGTTCCATGCTCCTGCACTGGAAAGAATTCGTCCATCCGGTCCCGAGAGAGTCACAGCGGCAGATGGACAGGGCAGGGCAACATCAGAGACAAATTCACCATAAATACTCAACGTTGAACGGCAGCTGAAGCCTTTGAGCAAACCCTCTTGCTTTCCATCGAGGTCAACAATGACTTTGGTAAATCGTGCATGTCCTTGGACGGCTGCTTGTTGCGGCTGAATGCTTTCTTGTAGATTTAACGTGTCCAAAAAATTTTGATAGGCTGCAACCACATTCGCTGCTATCCCGTCTTCTTGAATTTGACCTTTTTCAATCCAAATGGCACGATTGCACAGCGATTCGATTTGAAAGAGGCTATGTGAGCAAAACAAGATGGTGCATCCACGATCCTTGAGGGTCATTATCCGCTCAAATGATTTACGGGCAAATGCGCCATCACCGACCGATAACGCCTCATCGATAATCAGAATATCGGGTTCAACACTCGTAGCGACTGA
Source organism: Campylobacterota bacterium (assembly GCA_023379705.1). Lineage (GTDB taxonomy): Bacteria > Campylobacterota > Campylobacteria > Campylobacterales > Sulfurimonadaceae > Sulfuricurvum. The sequence continues at coordinate 1,982 of JAMCPS010000101.1, read as the reverse complement.
AAATGCCAGCCGAACCATCATACCGCTGGAATAATTCTTGATGGGCTGATCGATGAATTCTCCGATACCCGAAAAAGCGACGATTTCATCAAACTTCTGATCCGCTTCTTTTTGGGTAAGTCCTGCGATAGCAGCAGCGAGGTAAACATTTTCTCTCCCACTGAACTCAGGATTAAATCCGCTTCCTAGTTCCAGCAGCGCAGAGACCTTGCCATTGGTTTGCGCTTCTCCATGGCTAGCAGAGATAGTTTGAGCGACGATTTGCAGCAATGTCGATTTTCCCGCACCATTGCGCCCTACGATACCAACTACCTCCCCGTGCGCAACATCCAATGTGATATCGTGCAGCGCATGAAAAGTTCTCCCAATGGTTTTAGAACGATTCCACGGGAACATTGAGCGTAGTCGATCGCTTGGTTTGTCGTAAATCTGATACTGTTTTCCAACATTTTTGAGGTGGATGGCGAGATCATAAGACATCAGAAAACCCTTTGCGCATAATCCCAAAAAGCTTCCATCCTGCTATACCAATGAGCAGAGATAACACACAGTAAAGCGCAAGAGCTGATAATGAAGGCCAGATTCCTTCACACACACTTTCTCGGACCCATTGTATAGGCAGATTCATCGGATTGAGTTCAAATATCCAACGTACCCCCTCTGGCACCGCTTTCATAGGGTAAAAAATCGGAGAGAGAAACATGAGCATGTTCATAAGAATACCGATAAGGGTAGAAATGTCACGTATGTAGACACCTAATGCGCAAAATGTCCATGCTATGCCTAGAAGCATAGGAATGGTTACGGCAATGATGATTGGCAATGCGATGATTGACAAATATACTTTTTCATACAAAATAGCCGATGCCGCCAACAAAATGATCAGATTGATTAGGAGATGAAAGAGGCTCCCGATAACAGTCGCTACAGGAAGTATTTCGAGGGGGAAAATAACCTTGGTAACATAATTGGGTTGAGAGACGATCAACCCGGGTGCTTTGGTGATGATCTCATTGAAAAACCAAAATACGACCAATCCGGCATAAAGTTTCACCGAAAACTCGGCAATATTTCCACCTCCATCCCACTTCGCTTGAAAAATTTCTCCGAAAACAAAGGTAAAAACCAGCAACATAGCCATGGGAGTTAACAGTGCCCACCATATCCCAAGCAGGGAGCCGCGATAGCGTAAAAAAACTTCTCTCTTTGAGAGTTCTTTGAGTAAATAAAAATGAGATGAGAATGAAACAGGGATCATTGTTTTCCTATTCGCGGTGGTGTGCGATCAGTGTTTCAAACTCTTGCAGGCTGTCATAGTTGAGTTGACCTGTTAAATCGAGCAAAGAGAGTTCATTGTTGATCAATTCATACCCTGCATCTACAAAATCACGCTTAACTTCATGCAGTTTTGCACGTGCTTCAAGCAAGTCAGGTAAACTTTTTAAACCGGCAGCCTGCCCTTGTTCTACGGAAACTAGATAAAGTTCCGCAGACTTCTCGGATTCACGCAGTACCCTGATTTTTTCAATCATAAGCGAACGTTCAGCCCAAAACGCCTCAAACTGAAGAGTTGTCTCTTGCCGCGCATATTCATTTTCTTTCCCAGCCGCATCGAGCAGTTTTAGCCCTTCACGTATCTTTGACTGAGTATATCCGCCTTGATACAGAGGGATGCTCATTTGAATAATGGCTTGATTATCATAGCGATGCGCTACTCTGTCTTCGGTATAGGTCTCTTTGCGCGCTAAAGTCAAATCGACTTTTGGATAATGTTCATACTCACGTGCAGCAAGTTGGTGACGTGCCATTTCACGATTAAATTCAGAAGATTTGATTGAGGGATTATTCGGGAGTTTCTCTTCCCAAACACCCCGTTGCATGCTGAAACGTTCGAGAACGATAGCATTAAAATCAAAAACATCAAGCGCACCTACGGGTTCACCGATATAGCGCTGAAGTTTCAATTTTGCCACACTCAACCG
>JAMCPS010000100.1 GCA_023379705.1 Campylobacterota bacterium | reverse complement strand
TACTGAGGCAATGAACACGCATAAGCGGCATATATTCGATCAGCTCAAATCTCTTTCCAATCATCAATCTCTAGGTACGCTGAATCTGTTTTTGGAAGATGATGAAGTTCATGCCGGACGCTACAGCCTATCACGTTTCAAAAAGCTGTCACATTCCTTGAACCCTGCAAAAATTAAAGAAGCGGTAAGGACCTTCTCGACAGTTCGAAACATTCATACGGGATTATCGGAGATTATCGATAAAATCGACCTCGATCCTAATATGGCGAGGCACTACGCACTCTGGGTTGAAAAAAGTGACATGCACCAGATCCTCCGAAAAGCCAAACATAAACAGCAGTTTGATCTGATTTGCTTTGTGACACATCAGACCTATATGCGAACCGATCAGCTCTGCGATATGCTCGTTCAATCGGTTCAAAGCGCTAAAACATCCGCACTGAGAGAACATCAGAACAACTATTTTCTCCAGCGTCAATCACGCTCCAAAGCTTCCAGCGAAATGGCCGATCTACTTAAAAACCGTCTTCTTCCAAAAGTTTATTCAATCAAAAAGACCCTTGCTTCCGATATCGGCACCGAACAAAAACTCCTTCTGATTCAAGAAGAGATCGATGCAATGATCGCCGATGAACAGGAGAAGAAAGCATTTTTAGAAGCGCATGACGATCTAAGAGATCATACAGGTTATCATGCCATCCTTGAGGAGCGCTCGCGCCGTCTACAAAATCGTATTTCCGAGATCATTAAGGCGTTGGAATTCGATGAAAAAGAGTCCGATAAGTCGCTTCTAAAAGCTATCGCATTCTTTAAAACGACCGGAGGAAACATTACCTCTAAAATACCGATGGAATTTTTATCCGAAGAGGAAAAAGAATCACTAAATTCCAACAACACCGAGGAACCGTTTCGGATATCACTGTATAAAATGTTTCTCTTTATCGCCATCAGTGATGCGATTAAATCAGGTACCCTCAATCTCAAATACTCCTACCGCTATCGGGCTTTCAATGATTATCTGATCGATTTTGTCGAATACAATAAAACCAAAGAGACACAACTCGAACGACACGGGCTAATCCCACTCAAAGACTTCGATACGGTGTCAAAAGAACTTCGCGGTTCACTCGATTCAATCTATCGAAATGTCAACGACAATGTTACAAAAGGGATCAATGAATATTTTCATCCCAAAGGAGATGGCTCATTTATGGTGACTACTCCCAAGCTGGATAAAGATGAAGAACTCGAAGGGCTCTATACCTATCTACCAAAAGAGAAGTTCATTCCACTAATCGATGTGCTTCGTTTAATCGATCGCCATGCTATCTTCAGTGCAAAATTTTATCACCACTCTCGTACCAGAAGTTACAAAGCTCCAAAAAATAACGCCTTATATGCGTCGATCATTGGATATGGCTGCAACATTAGCATTGCAAAGATGGCCAAGATATCTAAAGGGATAACGATGAGTGACATCGACCATATACGAACTTGGTATTTGAGTAATGACATGCTTCAAGAAGCTAACGATGCGGTGATTGAATTAACTGAAACACTCGATATCCCAAAGTTATTTCGAAAAAATCAAGCGCATAACCATACTGCCAGCGACGGTCAAAAGTTTAATACTTCTGTTGATTCGCTCAATTCCGGGTATTCGTTCAAATATTTTGGCCTAGGGCGAGGTGTGAGCCGCTACAGTTTTCTAGATGAATCGCACCGATTATTTTATACGACTGTAATTAATGCCAGCGAGAGGGAAGCGGCATATGTGATTGATGGACTGATGCATCAGGAGGTGATTCAAAGCGATATCCACTCCACCGATACTTTCGGATACAGCGAGGTGGTATTTGCACTATCGCATCTATTGGGATTTACCTTTGCGCCGAGGATCAAAAACTTTAAAGATCAACAGCTCTATGCATTCGAACCTAAAAAGCTTTATCGGGACAATGGATACACTCTGCTGCCGGTGAAACAGATCAATACCGCTGTTATTGATGAACAGTGGGATCAGATACTTCGACTGGTCATCACAATTAAAGAGAGGCGCTCAACTGCATCTCAGTTGCTTAAACGACTTACCTCCTATTCGCGCAAGCACAAACTCTACCAAGCACTTCGGGAATTCGGACGTATTATCAAAACACAATTTCTTCTCAACTATATTGATGATGTCGGACTTCGTCAGCAAATTGAAAAGCAGCTCAATAAAGTGGAAAGTGCAAACAAATTTTCCAAAGCAGTTTTTTTCGGAAACAGTGGCGAGTACTTGTACGCAACTAAGGAAGAGCAGGATATAGCCAGTAACTCTCTTCGCCTGATTCAAAACACAATTATCTGCTGGAACTATCTCTATATTTCAAATCTTCTTGCCAAAGAAAAAGACGAGGAAGCCAGAAATAAAATCATCAAAACTTTGCAAAACGGATCAATTGTACACTGGCAGCATATAAACTTTTATGGGGAATATGATTTTACGGAACGACAAAATGAAGGTGATGAATTTGATATTGAAGCTATAAAGTGTTTTTCAATAGAAAAGTACTTGCAGAAAAAAGAAAAGAGCTTATAGGGCAAATATGAGCGATTTTAAGCTAACTTTAAAACGGATGGGAAGAAAACCCTAAATGTAGGTAGACAGCCATGGTTGCCCGCTTAGTGAAGCTTGGAGGTAATCGACATAGCAAAATCAAACGGGTCTTTGATGGTGTCGAAGTTATTTCGGATGGAGGTTGTATTTAGATCGGTTTTATACGTAGATACTTCAGAATAAAGGCTTTTAAGATAATCCCCACCACCGTAGGCAAACTCATTAGCCAGAGCATTGTAGTTAATGGTGATAAAGTATCGCAAGAAAGCCTTTCGAGCCTCTCTTGAATCCTCTTTTGGTGCGATCTCCGGGCAAGCCATAAGCCATATCGGGAAAAAAAGCACCAAGAGTTTCAATTATTTTTCTGCTTTTGGAAGTTCAATTTGATAGTAGTTAGGGGTAATTTGGTACGCCGTACCTTTTTGGACATCAGTAGTAATCGGCGTTCCATAAGAGATGATACCCACTAGAGCCATTGGATCGAACGAAGTATTAAGTGGCTGAGTAACTTCACGATATCCATCTTTTTTTACAGTAAGAAGCATATCTTTCTTCTTTTCAACGGTTGTTGTCAGAGGTGTTTGCCCCAAATCACGACCATTAAGGCTTACTTTTGCTCCTTCTGGATTTGATTTAACGGTGAGCATTTGTGTTTCGCCCGAAAATATAGATGCGCATCCTGTAACAACAAGCGGTGCGGCGATAGCTACGGCTTTTAAATAAGTCTTTAGCTTACTAGGTAGTCCCCTCTGTATAAATGTGTCAGATCATCGAATGATTTGCGTTCGCATTTTAACACAACATATCACAAATCCATGTATCTACAGGCCCAAAGCTTTAATTATTTCTCTAACAATTGTAATACACCGTTGCTTCCTCCCCTCAAGAATTACGCATTCCCTCTATTGCCTTCGCAAATTCCCCTCTCCGCCCGCGCATGGGCAAATTTTGCATATTCGCCACGTTCGCCAAATTCCGCAAAATAGGGTTTTGTAGGTCATTTAATGGGGGGATTGGGCAAAATGGGAAGATTGAAAGATGGCTAAATTGTTTTTTTGATTGTGATACTATTGTAATTTGTGCGTCATAATGTCATAATATGGCGGTAGATTACAATTGTTAGAGGTATTTTGTTGATGATTTATTCAGCATTGATTGAAAGGTATGCTAAAAAACCCAAAGGCAGGGGCAAGCTGTGGACGCCTCTTGATTATTTGGGGATATACAACCATGACGTCTTTAGCGATTGTGTCCGATACGCTGATGAAGTGGGCGGGAGCGATAAAACTCTCA
>JAMCPS010000099.1 GCA_023379705.1 Campylobacterota bacterium | reverse complement strand
TCGTCCGCTTCACAGCAAGTTATTGCACTTTATACCGATTTAGCCCTCCATCCGCATAAAGACTTTGGCTGGGAGAAGGGGATTGAAAACGCGCGTAGTCACGGCTATAAAGAAGAGTGGATTAAACAGCTTCCCATAGAGTTGTGGGATTATTGTGCCGCAGTGGGCAATCCATTTACATTGGGCGAGTTTCCTGCAGGGTCAACGGTGCTTGATCTTGGATGTGGGGCAGGGGTTGATGTGTGCGTTGCGGCATTATTGGTGGGCGAGAGCGGAAAGGTCATCGGAGTTGATATTACCCCATTAATGGTTCAAACGGCACGGCGCCATGCCAATGATACTGGATTGAACAATGTAGAGGTCGTGGAAGCCGGTCTGGAAGCTCTGCCATTTGAGGATGAAAGTGTTGATATTATTATCTCAAATGGGGCAATCAATCTGACACCGTCCAAAGAAAAAGTCTTTTCTGAAGCGTTTCGTGTCCTTCGCAGAGGCGGTAAACTCTATTTCGCCGATATGATCAAACGCAGTGACGTTAAGACATCCACATGTTCTTCACAAGATTCATGGGCAGATTGTGTGGCAGGAACGCTGGAAGAAGCGTGTTTGCTAGCGCAAATCACAGGAGCAGGATTCAGTGATGCCAAATGCATAGGACATACCCACTACACAACCTCGGCTTCAACCATCGGTGCGACATTCCATGCCGAAAAAAAAGGATAAGTGTGGGAAAAAAGGAGCACTGGGAGACAGTTTATCAAACCAAAGACCATACCAAAGTGGGATGGTATCAGCCATCTTGTGACACTTCATTGGAACTAATCGAACTAATAGGCCTCTCAAAAGATGCATCCGTCATTGATATAGGGGCAGGTGCTTCTACGCTGATCGATGGTCTTTTGGAGCGTGGATTTGAGAACATAACGCTACTTGATCTATCGAATGAAGCGCTTGCTATTGTAAAAAAACGTTTAGGAGATCAAGCGGCTATTGTTAACTATCTTGTAGCAGACATTACAACGGTTTCTTTGCCGCAGCGTTATGATCTTTGGCACGATCGCGCCGCATTTCATTTTCTCCTTGATGAAAAAGAACAGCAAAGCTACATTCAAACGATGTGTAACTCTTTAAATCCACAAGGCTATGCTATTATCGGAACCTTTGCAGTTGATGGACCTGATAGTTGCAGTGCCTTGAGTATCCAGCAATACAACCGTAATCGTATGGAAGAGGTAATGGATGGTCGCATAGCAATTATTGATGTGATAGAAAGCATCCATATCACTCCAAGCGGCGGTGAGCAAAAATTTTCGTTTTTTATCCTCAAACTTATTTAACAGACAGGGTATCTCCAAAGAACAACTCTCTGTTGTTATCAAAATTCGTGACTAATGTTCCAAAGCATTCCGCAAGCTCTCGGATGGTCTCAATATTGGGTTCAATATAGACTTTATTTCCCTTTTTTTCGACAGTGATAATATTGGCTTCCTTGAGCTCTTTAATATGTGCCGAGATAGTTGGAAGAGAAAAGTTAAAATGTTCCGCAACCGTGCTGACACACGTCGCGATAGGATTTACTTTGACACCGGGCTGTACTTTATCCAAAGAACAAGTATATCCTCCCGTAAAAACATTTTTGAAAATCATAAAACGGGTTTGATTACTAAGGGCTTTGAAAATTTTTAACTTTTGTTCCATATTGAGCATAATATTCCTTGACAAATTCAGTAATAGTATTGTACCATACATATAACTTAGTTATTTAGCTAATTAGTTTAATATATTCAGGAGTATGAGATGAAAGTGAAAGTTATATTATTAGTAGCGAGCCTGATGATAGGTTCATCACTAATGGCAGGTCAAGCAGAAGCAGAAAAACTGGTTTCCGCAGCAAAGCTAGAAGCGGGAGAAATGGCATCTAAAGAGTTAAAAAAGATGATTGAAGCGGAAAAAAACGTGATTGTTATGGATGTACGTGAAGAAAACCAGCGTGCAGAGGGTGAAATTTACGCAATAACTACGATAGCAATCACACGCGGAAATTTGGAATTTGAAGTGCTTAATAAAATAAAAGATAAGAATGTACTTATTGTGACTTATTGCCGTAGCGGTGGCAGAGGTGCATTGGCTGCTCAGACACTTAAAAAATTGGGCTATGTCAATGCAACAAATCTAAAAGGCGGACTCAAAGGATGGGCTCAAGAAGGGTATCCGATTGAAACAGGTATAGGGGTAACTCTTTTAACAAATTTATAGGGCAGATACGAGATTGTGATTTAACATATAATTTTATTAGCTAGACCTAATATACATTGAGCTATAATGCAACAGCTAGATTATAGGTCAAATTGACGTATATCGATACGTAAAATTGTGGATTGATGTAATAAGTACTCCATTTTAATTTAAGCTTAAATATTATTTCGCTACAATTCGCAACTTTTTGTAGACTTGTAAAGTAAGGAACAGTAATGTACGCAATTATCAAAAACGGCGGGAAACAGTACAAAGTTCAAGAGGGTGATATCCTTTTGTTCGATAGAATGAGTCTTGAACCAAAGACTACCGTTGAAATCAAAGAAGTTCTTGCCGTTAATAACGGTGAACTAAGAACAGGTACTCCATTTGTAGAGGGTGCTGTCGTCACTATGGAAGTTATTAATGAGGGTCGTGACCGTAAAGTCGTGATTTTCAAAAAGCGTCGTCGTAAGGACAGTAAAGTTAAACGTGGTTTCCGTAGAGATCACACACGCGTTCGTATCGTTAAGATCGCTGCGTAATTATAAAGTAGGAGGACAGCATGGCTCATAAGAAAGGTCAGGGTAGTACACAGAATAACCGCGATTCAGCGGGACGTAGACTCGGTGTCAAAAAATATGGTGGTGAAGTAGTACGTGCGGGTAATATCATTATCCGTCAGCGCGGAACAAAAGTTCACCCTGGTAAAAATATCGGTATGGGTAAAGACCACACTTTGTATGCATTGGTTGACGGTGTTGTTTTATTTCACCGTAAAGACAAAAAGCGCAAACAAGTTTCTGTCGTTCCTGCTGCATAGTTTTCCTCATCGGGCATCTGCGCCCGATTTCTAATTTTTTCCAATAATGTATTTTCTTAATAGTGTACTTTTCGATCATAAGTGTATGGTTAAGATAATAACTTCTGCCTCGTAAGAGGCTAGCTTTAGTGCCATAGCGGCCAAGCGTAGTCAAAGGGATTTTATTCCTTTGGCGTTCCAAAACAATGGTAAGGATGATGAATGTTTAGCGATAGCGTAGTAATAACTGTTTCTTCGGGTAAAGGTGGAGCAGGTTGTGTCGCGTTTAGACGCGAAAAGTTTGTCATCCAAGGGGGACCTGATGGCGGTGATGGCGGTAAAGGCGGGGATGTCTACTTCAAAGTAGACAATAATACCCATACTTTGGCCAATTTTCAGGGTAATAAAACCCTCAAAGCCGAAAAAGGGCAGCCAGGTTCAGGTTCGAATATGTACGGTAAAGCTGGCAAAAAACTGGTGATTGTTGTCCCGCCTGGAACGCAAGTCGTCGATGTTGAGACAGGTGAAGTTTTACTTGATTTATTAACCAATGGCCAAGAAGTATTGTTCCTAACGGGCGGTCGTGGTGGTCTCGGAAACGTTCACTTCAAATCCTCAATCAATCAAAAACCGATGTACGCTCAACCGGGTGAACCGGAAACAACACGCATTGTCAGACTGGACCTTAAACTTATCGCTGATGTAGGGCTTGTAGGTTTCCCGAATGTCGGAAAATCAACTTTAATTTCTACAGTCTCCAATGCACGTCCTGAGGTTGCAAACTACGAATTTACGACATTGACGCCGAAGCTTGGTCAGATTAATATTGGTGAATTTGATTCGTATATTATGGCAGATATTCCCGGTATTATCGGCGGGGCTCATGAAGGCAAAGGGTTAGGTCTAAAGTTTTTACGTCATATTGAGCGAACCAAAACGTTGCTGTTTATGATTGACCTGGCATCGTACCATGAATTACAGCATCAGTATGAAACACTTAAAGAAGAGCTTGCGAAATTTTCGCCACTGTTGGCTGAACGTAATTTTGCGATTGCATTGACCCGTTCAGATGCAATGAGCCCTGAAGAAGCGGTTGAAAAAAGCAACGCATTTTTAAAATTGCTTAATCTTAAACCGGTTAAAAAAAGCCGTTTCGGATTTAACGAAGAGTATCCGGCATTTGAGCAGGAAAATTTTGATGCAGGATTTCGTGATTCTTCTTTGCCATTTTTCGTTGCACCGATCTCATCAGCGACAAGTTTGAATATTAAGCCTCTTACCTATGCTCTTTATCATATGGTTCAAATCGAGCGTTAATGAAACGGTTAGTGGTAAAAGTCGGCAGTGCCGTTTTAAGCGAACAAAACCGTATCGCAAAGGAACGGATGCATGATCTGGTCGATTTTATCGCCGAATTGAAATCACGCTATGAAGTTATTCTTGTCTCTTCAGGTGCTGTCGCCGCAGGATATACCGAACTAAAACTCGATAAAAAAGTTTTAGCGAATAAACAGGCTCTGGCGTCTATTGGCCAGCCGATATTGATGAACAAATACAAAAAAATGTTTGAACATCATAATATTCTCCCTTCTCAGATTTTGGTCACTGCTGCTAATTTCAATACCAAAGAAGAGTCGCAAAAAGCAAAAGATACTATCGAGACTCTGTTACAGCACAATGTCGTTCCGATCATCAATGAAAACGATGCAACAGCTACCGAAGAACTTGTTCTGGGAGATAATGATCAGCTTTCTGCATATGCAGCGTACCATTTCGATGCGGACATGTTGATCATACTTTCAGATATTGATGCTTATTATGACAAAGACCCTCGAGCACATGAGGACGCAAAAGTGCGTTCGCATATAACGGCTATTGAGCCTGAAGAACTCTCTCGTGAGGTAACGCCAAACCATAATTTTGCAACCGGCGGGATTGTCACGAAGCTAAAAGCGGCAGATTTTTTACTCAAGCGCGGTAAAGCAATGTTTTTAGCAAGTGGTTTTGATTTGACCGATGCAAAGTCATTTCTTTTGAATGACGTACATTCTGGCGGTAGCCTCTTTCAAGCGAATACCCTTTAATGACTCGTATAATCTTTATGGGCACGCCTGATTATGCGGCGGATATTTTAAAAACGTTGATTGCTGCTGATGATATTGAAGTGGTCGCTGTTTATACGCAGCCCGACAAGCCTGTAGGACGTAAGGGAGTTTTGACTCCTCCAGTGGTAAAAATATTGGCTCAAGAAGCAGATATCCCGATTATGCAACCTTTACGCTTACGGGATGATAACGTTGTTGAAGCGTTAGTAAAAATTGAGTGCGATATGATCATTGTCTCAGCATATGGTCAGATTTTACCTAAAGCAATTTTAGAACATGCTCCGTGTGTCAATCTACACGCATCCATTCTTCCTCAATACCGCGGTGCCAGCCCGATACAGCAAAGCTTATTGCATAATGATACAAAAAGCGGTGTAACAGCTATGTGGATGGATGAAGGGCTTGATACAGGGGCCATCATTAAAATTTCTACGCTTGAGATTGCACCTGATGAGATGGTGGAATCTTTATATACGCGTTTAACGAAAATAGCATGTGAACTTACTTTGGATATTATCCATAATTGGGATCGAAAAAGCTGCACTCCTCAAAGCGAAATGGATGCAAGCCATTGTACTAAAATTTCTAAAGCCGATGGATTGGTGACTTTTGACAATGCAGATGATATTTTCAATCGATACCGTGCTTTTACCCCATGGCCAGGTATTTATCTGGACTCTGGATTGAAGCTCAAAGAGATGACATTAAATGAGAGACAAAGCCATGGGAGTGCAGGGGAAATTATTGCGATTGATGAGAATGGCATTGTTGTGCAATGTACAAAAGGTTCGTTGCGTCTGCTAAAAGTGCAAGCTCCTTCAAAGCAAGAAACATCGGCAATAGCCTACTTAAATGGAAAGCGAATCGGGTGTGGAAATACACTGGTTTGATGCATTAGAATCAACACAAACGTATTTGATAGATGCGCTTAAAACGAAAGTGCTAACTGCGCCTGTCTGCGTTGGAGCAATTTCACAGACACGTGGTAGCGGAAGTCGAGGAAATGCGTGGATTGGTGAAGAGGGAAATCTTTTTATATCCGTTGCCATTCATAGATCGCAATTACCAAATGATTTAAAACTAGAGTCATCTTCTATCTATTTTGCATTTATTATGAAAGAACTTTTAACGGTAATGGGTTCGCAAGTGTGGTTGAAATGGCCGAATGATTTTTATTTGGATCAACAAAAAGTAGGTGGAGTGATTACAAATTTAGTGGGCGATTGTCTTGTATGTGGGATTGGAATGAACCTCTTCACGGCGCCGCTGAATTTTTCCAAAATGGATATTGAGATCAGTGCACAAGAATTAACAAATAGTTATGTGACAGAACTGAAAAAGTTTCCTTCGTGGAAGCAGATTTTTAGTAAATTCGAGCTAGAATTCAACAGAAGTAAATCTTTCACAACGCATGCAAGTGAAATGGTTTTTAGATTAGAAGATGCCATCTTATTAGAAGATGGTTCCCTTGAATGCAATGGGCAAAGGATATTTAGTTTACGATGAGCGAAGTAATAGTTATTGCAAACCAAAAAGGTGGTGTTGGTAAGACAACAACCGCTGTAAATTTAGCTGCTTCTTTAGCAGTAGCTGAGAAAAAAGTACTCCTCATCGATGCCGATCCGCAAGCGAATGCGACAACTTCATTGGGATATCACCGTAACAACTATGAATTTAATATTTATCATGTTCTTATCGGAGCAAAAAA
>JAMCPS010000098.1 GCA_023379705.1 Campylobacterota bacterium | reverse complement strand
GGGGTGTAGCTTGTTAATTTTTTTGCTTTAAGAAGTAAAGGCGTGTAGCGTGCATAAATATTTTTACATTTCTCAAACGGGGATGGTGCCGTTCTCATCGATAAAAAAATCTCATCCAATCCCATTCTCTCTTCTTGTGTTAAGCAGCTCATACTATTACCCCTTCAATTTATTTATTTTTCGTACAACCCTGATGATCTCATCATCTTCCAGCATTCCCAACATCTCTAGAACTGCTTTTGCCGACTGGGGCTTGGTATTTCCCAATCTCCAGTCCTGATAGGTGCGCATGGACAATCCAAGCTGATCCGCCATCTCTTTTTGAGAAATCTTTTTCCCATTTCGTTGTGCTTCCAAAGCATTATGCAAGAGATTGAAAAGATCGTTTGTTTCCATTGAAATATTATACGTTTATTAATATAAAATGACTATTAAATACGAACAAATGTTATTTATAATTAGTATAATATTTAGTTTTATGTATATTATATTCGTTATTATTTACTTTATATACACTTTACTTGTATTGATATAAATTTTATTGTACTTATATACGATTAATCGTATAAACATTTAAAAAAGGGATTGTAAGAAAAAAGGAGGTTAAAGTTAAATCAGAGCATCATGCCAAGCAACGAGGGATAAACGGAAGCCTTCGGTCACAGGGAGTACTTCATGAGCGAAATAGGGGTTGCTCAAAAAGACGAGCATATCACCGGCTTTTGGCTGAATCTTGATGGGATGAGCTTGCTCGTCACATAAATAGTTAAAGAGGAGTTCTCCCCCCTCAAACGCATCGTTTGCAAAAAGCACCGTTGAAAGCTTGCGACTTGGAGCAACACACACATAGCCTGCGGTATTTCCCTCATGGTCACGCAGCTCACTGGAATCATCCGCATGCTTGAGATAAAAAGCCCCTTCGTTATAACCCAATACTTGCAAAGGAGTGGATCGTGTCAGTGAGAGGGAAAAAAATGATTCTATTCTCTGACGCAAGGCATCGAATCGAGTTTCATACAAAGAAATATATTCACGCGGCAATGTATAAATATCGGTTTTACGTACCTGAACATCCACATCACCGCCACGTAAGGAAGCCGTATGATGCTCTTTGGCATCGCATACAAATGATGTGATTACACGACACTCTTGAGGTGTCAAAACACCCTTGATAAGCATGTAGGGGAAATCGTGATAAGGATTGGGAAGACGTTTGGTGGGGATATCCCACTGTAGCAGATCATCGTGTGCGTAAACGCAGTTACTGATCTGATGCATTAAAGGTTATTGCTTATCCGTCACAATGTAAAGCTGTTCATGTCCTAAACGTTTGAGAACATCCATCACCCCTACAAAGTTTTGAAATGCTGCTTCTTTGTCACTGTAGAGAACGACTGTCATGGTACGACCCCCGGAAACTACTTTTTGTTCAAACTGTTCCAAGCTCACTTGTTCATTGTCCCCAAGCCATAACGTCCCGTCTTTTTTGATGGTCAGTTTGAGTTCGCTTGGCTTATGTTCTGCAGCCGAGCCTTTTGCTTCGGGTAAATCAACAGGGATAAGACCCGTTTTGACAAAGGTGGCCGTTGTGAGCACCATAACCAACAAAACCAGCATGATGTCAATAAACGGAATAACGTTGATCGAATCGATCCGTTTCATTTTCATGATTTAGCCTTGTTTTTTATGGGAATTGATTTCCCAATGGGTCAAAATACGTTCCATTTTACGCAATAAAATATTGTAAAAAATAATGGAAGGAATAGCAACAACAAGCCCAAGTGCAGTTGCTTTTAGGGCCAAAGCAAGACCTGTCATGATTTTTTTAGGATCAACCGCACCCACATCTCCCAAAGAATAAAAGGTGATCATAATTCCCAAAACCGTTCCGAGCAATCCAACGTACGGAGCATTCGATCCAATCGTTGCAATCGTGGAGACATTGTCGCCAAGATCCAGTTCAAGCTCATCTTTAGTCTCATAATCGCTCACACGCAGATTGCCAAAATACATCATACGCTCAATAAAAAGCCACAACGAGACAAGGCTCATTAATACCAATATTCCTATCACTCCGTAATCGAGCATCTGTTCTGCCAATTCCAACCAACTGTTATTTTCCATTTTTCCCTCTGTTTAGTTCAAGTGTAACGCACGTCCCCTCGCCCAATTGTGAGTGAACGTGCAAACCGATTTTGTAACGATCGCAATAACGTTTAACAAGCCCAAGCCCTATTCCATAACCTGCCATTGTACTATCGCTTTGATAATAACGGTCAAAAATGTGGACCAAAGTCATCTCATCCATCCCCAACCCTTCATCACAAATTGACAATTTGTTATCGTGCAATGAAAGAGTAATCAAAGCAGCAGATGGCGAATATTTCACCCCATTGTCTACAAGATTATCAATCACTTTTCCAAAACCCTTTCGATCAAGTGTCACCAAACACGGCTCATTCATAATCTCCCATTGCACATGAGGATACAGAGGCTTTAAAAAAGCAAGCCTCTCATCAATCAGATCACGTATGTCAAACGTTTCAATGCTCTCTTTCTCCATTTGTTTTTTGATTAAATAATCAAGCTCATTATACCGTTCTTTTAGCATCACGGTAGCCATTTCGATACGATCAAGACGTTTAATGCTTTTTTCGTCTTCATGTGTTTTACGCAACATAGAGAGATTGGCAGTAATCGTATTGATAGGAAGATTGAGTTCATGAAGCGTTTCTTTTGAAAAACGGTCTAGATGGTCGATGTACTCTTTGAGGGGTTCCATCGCTACTTTTGAAACTATTTTACCCATACCAAGACCAACGCTAAAGGCGATGAGCGCAATAATATCCCATCGATGCACCCCTAGAACTTCATAAACACCATAGACGCTGCCTAATACGACAGCAGACGTCATGAGGTACAAAGCAATTAGGGAAAGTTCTACACTACGGAACAAGTCGATACCCGAATCCACGCACGTTATGTATTTGTGCACTGCCTATGAGATGTTTGAGTCTATTGATATAAACGCGAATGGCCCCTTCACTCATCATTTCCGAAGCA
>JAMCPS010000097.1 GCA_023379705.1 Campylobacterota bacterium | reverse complement strand
GCTAAATGGCGGACATCCATCCGTAGAAATCTCTGTTGCTTCAACAAATGAACTATTATGTGATCAAAGTTTTACATTATTTATTCGTGATTTGGATAAAAACGCAATTTCTTACACTGTAATTTAGTACTTTTTTTAACATTTTCCCCGATAATGACGATATAGTCTTAAGATTTTGTATTTCAGCAATGATTATAAATGAATACTCGGAGAAAAAGATGCTAAATTATTTACTAATTGCATTGGTAGTTATAATAATCGCCTATATAGGTTATCGACGTTATTTTTTCCAAAAGCATAAAATCAAGCCACCTTCAAAGCCTCACTTTACCCTAAAAATTGAGCATGAGTAGTTCTTGCTTCATCAGTATAATCTACTAACTTCAACACAGTACTAGGGGTTTATGCTAAAATTCCATATTAATATTAACACAAGTGAGAAAATATGGAAATTTTAGAAACAGAATCCGCTTTCAAAGCAAGTATTCAAGAGATTCAAAACAGTTCAGGCTACATAAATCCAATAGGTTTCGGTATCTGCCGTGTTGATTTTGGACAATTAGACTCAACTAAAGTTCTTCAAGCTACCTATCCATCAATGAATTGGAACGAAAATTTTGGCAGTGCCGCTGTTTTTATTAAAAATGCACAAGAGCAAGGGCACTCTATTGATTTTAATGCCGATGAAGTTGTTGTTCCTGTAACGCTAAAATTTCTAGAAGGATGCCTAAATGCATTTACTCCCTACGCTGAGGAAGCGTATGGTGAATCTCATAAGAATATTCAAGTTATTTCAGCACTTTACAATCATATCAAAGAAAACGGTATGCGCGACGAAGAGTTTCGTTTGGTCTTGATTTTTAAAGATGCTCCATGTAAAAGTATTGAAGGAACGTATCTTAAACTTTATGCCCTCTCTACCGGAAAAGCCGCTTTGCGTTCGTTGAACCTCAATGGTGCATTTGGAGCATTGCACAACGTTGCATGGTCTGATGGTCAACCCATTGAGCTGGAATGGCTGCGTGAAAATGAAATAGAACTCAAAATTGCCAATCAATACCCAAAAATTGATTTCGTCGATAAATTTCCTCGTTTCCTTCAGCACATTATCCCTGCTAACAATACACGTATTTTGGATGATTCAAAAGTTCGCTTCGGCGCGCAGCTGCATGCAGGTACCACGATCATGCCAGGAGCAAGTTATGTTAACTTCAACGCAGGCACAACAGGTGTAAGTATGGTTGAGGGGCGAATTTCAAGCTCTGCAATTGTCGGCGACGGTTCAGATGTTGGAGGTGGAGCATCTATTTTGGGCGTTCTTAGCGGAACCGATGGCAATCCAATCTCCATCGGTAAAAACACTCTACTAGGAGCAAACAGCGTTTGCGGAATTCCATTGGGTGATGGCTGTATCATTGATGCCGGTATAGCAATTTTATCAGGAACAAAAATTCAAATATCAGCAGATCAACTTGCTCTTATTAAATCAGCCAACCCTACCCAATCCATCAAAGATACTGATATATTTAAAGGATCTGAACTCTCAGGACTCAACGGGATACACTTCCGTCAAGATTCTCAAAACGGAGTGTTAATTGGTCGACGTTCAACGCGTGAAGTCAAACTAAACGCTGATTTACACTAAACTAATTTACTCTACAACTCTTAAGGTTGTGGAGTCTATACTATGACATAATTAAAAAAAGGAGTATCGTGATGATAAGCTCAAATGTATCCTCCATTCTCTCTCATCAAACCTATATGAATAATAACGCAAATAATGTTGCGAATATTAATACTGATCACTATGTTCCACAAAATACCGTTATCAAAGAAAGTGAAAAGGGCTCAACGCAGGCTGTTACTACAAAAGCAACTGATAATGGAAGCGAAAAGTCGCAAACCAATCTAGTCAAAGAGATTACAGATCAAATTACGATTGAAAACGTTACTGCAGCGAATGTCCAAGCAATCAGAACACAAGATAATATGCTCGGTTCTCTCTTAGATCTTAAAGCTTAGATAATTTACCTTTTTGCTTTGTACGTGCATAATTTACAGGGGTATGTGTAAAAATATTCATACTTACTAATTTATTTAAAAGCATATTGTTTGAATCAAAATTTTCAACTTCCTGACCTAGCTGAAGTGTGGTAATAACTGTTTTTCCAATGATAACCCTTCCTTTTTTTCCAGTAGAATCAATAGTCCGTATCCCCCAAATGTTGTGCATTGCCATAACATTATTTTCATACGTCCCAATATAAAGAAGAACATGTCCTTTTTTATACAAGATGGTTTCAAACGGGACACCTTTTTCTTTGATTAAAGCAATCTTTTGACTATTATCAAGTCCATTAAATGATATTACTTCCCCTTTTTTAGCTTGTGAAGCAGAATTTCTAGGAAGCCAAATACCAAATGGTGTGAAAAAGTCACGCATCATAGAAGAACAATCACGTTCCCCAAACATCCCTCCCCAGCCATATGTATTACGCAACATATCAGACCCAATTTTAATCATATCTTCTTTATTGAATAAATGTACACCTATGTGAGCTGACTCTTTTGGCACAAGCATCTCTTTCATATCGCCACTATTTTTTAAAAATAGAACTTTATAACCATCAGGAGTCTCCTCCTTGAGTGGTAGAACCATCCCTATACGCGAATGAACAACAAACTGGTTTGAATCGCCATACAAAGGTATTTGATCTTGGGTAATAAAAACTTTTTCTTTATCCTGTATTCGTTTTATTTGTTCCTGAGTAATTTCTCTAACTCCATCACTTTCAACCCATCCAGATGCATTATTCGTAAAAATATACACCCATGATCCATCTTTGGAATAATGTGAAATAAAGATAGGTTCATTAAATGCTACACTGCTGTTTTGCAAGAGATCAAACGGATACCCCTCACCTGGCAAAGTAGGGTTTTTATACAAAGGCTTTTGTGTTGGGAATACACGAATATTCATCCACTTGGTCGTAATGGCCGGTTTGTTCACCATTGAAAAAGCCAAAAAATTGCTCTGAGTAACCATTTGGGGAATCCACGTTGGATCAACTGTTTTCAAATTGCTCCCATAACCACCTTTAAAAGCACTGACCGGCCATTGAGCTTCTTTACTGCAAATAGGCGCCGCAGAATAGCTCCATGGCGTATAATAATGTTCTTCAAAATGTTTTTGATGCCCTAAAGGAATTTCCTGATTCGTAAAATTATGGTCAAGATAGGGTGCTATGGTTTGTGGGAAATATTCTAAATCACTGATTTTTTTAGAAATTGAAGGAAGTTCCGGTTCAAGATCTTGTGGGAACGGGGTATCATAAATATCTACAGAGGTATTTTGATCTTTACAAACAGGTGCCAAGGATTGTAAGGATACATTGGAAGAATCTATTTTTGGATGCGATTGACTGCACCCATATAATAAAAATGATATTCCCAAAACTCCTGCACACTGTACGATACTGTTCATTACTTCACTTTGATACGAGATACACTTACTCAACACCGCCAAAACGCCCGACGACACGCCCAATGATCTCTACTTCATTGCGCTGTGCGACATAGGTTGGGTAGTCTTTATTGTCCGAAATAATATCAAGTTTACCATCAATTCTCACTTGTACTCTTTTGATAAATAGTCCATATTCGGTTCGTATGGTAAATACACCTCCACGGCTTACCTCTTTCTTCGCACGATTTATAAAAACAATATCGTTATAACTAAAAGAAGGTTCCATCGAATCGCCTGACACATTAATAGCTTCAATATTTCGTAGTTCACTCTCTCCGCCCAAAGAGAGTACAAAATTCTCTTCGAGCATCAACGGCTCATAATCCAACTCATCATTTTCTGCGCCCCCACCTGCGGAGGCACTGACCGAAGAGAAATACCGTACCATATAAAAGCGATTGGTCGGTTCGATCAAACTTTCGGGAGATTGATTGTAAAGAATCCAATTGATCGCAATAGAACGTTTTGCACAAAAATCGAGTAATTCATTAAAAGGAATTTTATTACGCTTTTTCATTGTTGCAAAATTCATTTGCGTTATTTCCAATAACTCCGCCACGTCTTTATCGAATACTTTTTTTTCAGGAAATTCACCCGAAACGATGTCTTTGATCGTTTCGACTATTTCAAAAAAACTTTTCATTGTGCCTCTCCATGTTTTAATTGAGTGTGATATTGTATGTATTATGGCATATATTTCAATAAATATGTCAATTTGACATATTTATAATGGTAAAGTTAATAATTAATTACTATTTGTCAATTCAAAAGCTTATAAAGCAAATTAGGAGTACAAAATGGCACACGTAATCAAAAAAGCAAATACAATTATGAATCGTTTCGAAGAGAAAATGGAAATTTGGGCAAAAAAAATATTTTAATTAGAAGTAGAGTCTTCTTTTTCAAAGTGATCGATTCGTGAAAGATGATAGCCTCTAAAAATGAAAATGAGAAAAAGGATCAATCCAATAATCATGAGCGTATCAAAAATTTGAAAGATCACATTGTTTCCTTGTAGCCTGTGAAGTTTTGCTTAATTGCTTCATAAAGTATAATTCCCGTACTAATGGCAAGATTAAGACTTCGTCCCTCTTTGGTCATCGGTATAGTTATGCATTGCTGCGGAAACTTAGCCAATAAATCAGCAGGCAAACCTGCTGTTTCACTGCCAAAAAAGAGATAGTCTCCTTCTTGAAATTTAAACTCAAAATAAGGTTTATCCGTTTTGGTTGTTGCATAAAAAAACCGGTCACTTTTTTGAACGGAATCAAAAAAATCTTCCAGATTTTCCCATACTTTTAAATCAATTTTATGCCAATAATCCAATCCTGATCTTCGAACCGCTTTTTCGCTGATATCAAAGCCAAGAGGTTTAACAAGATGCAATGTTGCTCCCGTATTTACACACAAGCGACCAATTGCTCCGGTATTATTAGGAATTTGCGGATTTACAAGGACTATATTAAACATAATCTAAAAAATAACCGTTTTATTTGCGTGAACAAAAATACGGTCTTCCAAAGCAAGCTTCAAGGCTTTTGACAAAACGATCTTCTCAACATCTTTTCCCGAACGCTGCATATCTTCCCAACTGTACGCATGGTCAATATGAATAACGTTTTGAGCGATAATAGGACCTTCATCCAGATTATTATTTACAAAATGCGCCGTTGCTCCAATAATCTTAACCCCGCGTTCATAGGCTTGCTTGTACGGATTAGCACCGATAAATGCCGGAAGAAACGAATGATGTATGTTAATAATTCTATCTTCGTATGCTTCCACAAACCGTGATGTCAAAATACGCATGTATTTAGCCAAAACAATATAATCAATTTCACCCAGAGACTCTAAACACTCTAAAACTTTTGACTCATGCTCATCACGCTCACATCCAACATGAGACACGGTATAAAAAGGGATCCCAAATTTAGAGACCAATGGTTCCAAAAGATCATAGTTTGAGACAACCGCCACAATTTCAGCATCCAATTCTCCCGCTTCATATCGGATAAGAATATCCCCAAGAGCGTGTGATTCTTTCGTTGCCATCAATACTATCCGCTTTTTACGCGGTGCGATTACTTCTAGGATAGTATCTTTTGGCAATACATTGGAGAGTTCTTGCTTGAGCTCTTCTACATCAATATCACCCGCCACGACACTGCGCATAAAAAATTTGTTGTGAACTTTATCTACAAATTCATGATTGGAAATAATATTGAGATTACGATGATAAAAAATACTGGAAACTTTATACACAAGTCCTTTTTCATCATTGCATTGTATAAGTACACGATATTGTTCATTCATATTGACATTCATTAGCGAATTGTATCCAAACGATTGTCAATGGTCGCCAATAGATATTCAAAAAAATTCAACGTCAAATCCACTTTTGCTTCGATATTCACGTTATTAGGAGATTGAAATCCTTCAAATAAAACCAACAAACGCTCGCGTATCCCCTCGAGCATCCGTACTTCATCATCCGATCCAGCACTTGGCATTTCCTGAGACAATACACTGGCAAACGATTGCACGTTCTGTACTTCTTCAATTGCTTTAGTTACGATTGTTTCTTCAACTTCAACAGGTACTTCTTGAGTTTTAACGGCAGAAGACTGTATAACCGCATCGTCTAATTCGGCTAACGTCGATAAAATGACATCTTTTAATTCCATGCGCGTAATAGCCACCTTTCAAACTGGATAAACTCTGCTTTTTCATCCATCTGAACAAAAAAAGCTTTCATTTCGTTATTAACCCCAAGAAATTTTTTACGCATTCCCGATAGCCGCCGAATAGCGATTTTAGCATCACTGTTAGTGGGGTCTTTTTTCAAAATTTCTTTGTAGATTTCCAACGCCTCTTCTTTGAGACCTTGAAGTTCGTAAATATTAGCGAGGGTTAGAGTTTGCATTTAGCCGCAAAATCAGCGATGATGGAACCCATAACGCTGGTGCTACAAATCTCTTTTGCATCAAATGCCGCGAGGTCAGCAGTCCGATATCCAAGTGAAAGGGCTTGTTTGATCGCATAATCAATACGGTCCGCTGCTTTATTCTCACCCAATGCGAAACGAAGCATCATGGATGCACTTGCAATGGTAGCAATCGGATTCGCAATCCCCTGCCCTGCAATATCGGGAGCAGAACCGTGAATTGGCTCATACACACCTATTTTTGCCCCAACAGACGCAGATGGAAGCAAACCAATAGAACCCGAAAGCATGCTTGCCTCATCGCTTAGGATATCACCGAAAATATTTCCTGTCAAAATAACATCAAACTGTTTTGGGTCACGAATAAGCTGCATGGCTGCATTGTCAACATACATATGCGTAAGTTCCACTTCCGGATACTCTTTTGCCACCTCTATAACCACTTCGCGCCAAAGCTGACTGACATCGAGGACATTAGCTTTATCTACAGAACACACTTTTTTAGTACGTTCCATAGCGATTTTAAAAGCAACGTGTGCGATACGAATCACTTCATCGCGTGTGTAAACCATGGTATTCCAACCCTTGTTTTCATCACGCCCTTTTGGTTCACCAAAATAGATTCCGCCGATAAGCTCACGTACAACCATCAAATCAACACCTTTGACAATTTCTGGCTTCAATGAACTTGCGTTGACGAGTTCGTCATACACGCTGGCTGGACGAAGGTTTGCAAATACCCCTAGCTCTTTACGAAAGCGCAACAATCCGCTCTCAGGGCGTTTTTCACGTGGGAGTGTATCCCATTTTTCTCCGCCAATTGCACCAAAAAGTACAGCATCACTTGCAAAAGCAATATCAATGGTCTCTTGTGGCAATGGATCGCCTACAGCATCATAGGCGCATCCCCCCATCAATGCCTCACGATAATTAAACGCAATGTTTTCACTTGGTGCAATCGCATCGAGTACTTTGACCGCTTCATCAATAATTTCAGGACCAATTCCGTCCCCTTTAATCAGTGCAATATTATAAGTTTTCATTCGATTAGTTTCCTTGAGCTGCAATTTCAGCTGCAGCATAATTCATAAGTCCGCCAGCAGCGATAAGCTCTTGCATAAACGGTGGGATTGGGATGAAGCTGTAGACTTTACCCGTTGTCGTATTGGTGATGGTTCCTGCATCCATATCAATACTTACACACTCACCTTCTTTGATCTCTGGGCTCTCGGTTAACTCAAAAATCGGTAACCCCATGTTAAAAGCATTACGGTAAAAAATACGGGCAAACGTAGGGGCGATAACCGCGGCAACACCGGCAGCTTTAAGGGCGATTGGAGCGTGTTCACGAGATGAACCGCAGCCGAAGTTATCACCTGCGACGATAATATCACCTGGAGTCATTTTCCCCACGAACGTTGGATCGGCATCTTCCATAACATGTTTTGCAAGTTCAATCGGGTTTGAGGTACTGAGATATCGAGCAGCGATAATGAGATCGGTATCGATATCTTTACCGAAATTCCAAACTTTACCTTCAATTTTTTGCATACTTTATCCTAATGTTCTAATATTGTAGTGATTATAGCGAAGATGAGTTGAAAGAGTTTTAAATTGGTCGCAGGAATTAAGCGAAAACATCGCTTAATTCAGGGTGTTTTTCTTGATATTTAACAACGTATGAACATTCAGCTACGGCCTTTTTACCATCTGCTTTAATCACGTCAAGAACATCTTTTAACAAAATACCCGCGAGACCTTTTCCTGCAAGTTCATCAGGAACAATCGTGTGCGTAAGGTGCATATTACCATCTTGGTCATCATACGTAATATAGGCGATATGCCCATCGATATGGTATTCATATTTGCATTCAGGTTCGTTGTGAATAAGTGTGTAAGACATTGTTCTTCCCTTTGTTAACATATTCTTTTAAAAGTGTATTTTATCATAAAAATCGACTTACCTCAAAGAGAGGATTAACGTTTCAAACTGTTTGTTGTGGCGAGCATTTCATCACTGGTTGTGATGACTTTGGAGTTCGCATCATAAGCGCGCTGACCTGTGATCAAATCTGTGAGTTCCACCACGAGTTGTACATTTGAAAGCTCTACAAAGCCTTGACGAATATTACCAAGCCCATTTTCACCTGCCACCCCCTCAACTGGCTGACCCGAAGCATCCGTTTCAACAAAAAGATTATCTCCCATTGCATGTAAACCAGCCGGATTGATAAAATTGGTAAGTGAAAGCTGACCCACTTGAGTTGCTTGAGCCTGCCCTGGCTGTGTGACACTTACGATACCATCGGTTCCAATACTGATATTGGTCGCATCTTCAGGCAAAACGACATTGGGAACTACCGCATAACCATCTGAATTCACTAAAGTCCCATTTTGATCAATTTTCAAAGAACCGTTGCGCGTATACACTTCTGTGCCATTCGGAAGTTGTAATCTTAAAAATCCTTTACCCGTAATCGCCAAATCAAGTGAATTATCCGTTTGCTTTAGACTTCCTGCTGAAAATATTTTATTGATAGCTGTTGCCCGTACCCCAAGCCCGACTTCAATACCTGTCGGAGATTGCGTTGTATTACTCGTAGATGTTCCGGCATATGTCATAACTTTATACATTAAATCTGCAAATTCCGCTCGTGACTTTTTATACCCCATTGTATTAACGTTAGCAATATTATTCGCCGTTGTATCGATTTGTGTTTGCATTGCCAACATTCCAGTAGAACTGGTATAAAGTGATTGCATCATTGTATTATTTCCTTAGGTTATCGTCGTGTAACAGCAATTTTTTCAATCGCATCACGGTTAAGATCATTCATTTGTGAGTCCATTGCTTTTTGATACATTCCTACCAAACGGTTCGCTTCTACGAGTGCAATCATTTCATTGACGGCATTGACATTGCTTTTTTCAACATATCCCTGCATTACACCGCCACTTTGAGCAACCGGCTTTAATGGATCGGCAGGATCTGGAAGATAAAGGCCATCCCCCTCTTTTTTTAACATACGAAGATTTTCAGGTTGCACTATCAATATACTTTTTCCAGCAATCATTTGCGTTGAATCTGGAAGATTTGTAGAAAATTGACCATTTTTATCCAAATTGACAATGCTGTCTCCTGGATTAAACCTTATCTCTTTATTGTCAGTTCCAATCACTTCATAACCTTGTTTATTGACCAGTTTTCCTTCTTGATTCATCATAAATGAGCCATCTCGTGTCAGTCGAACTCCTTGCGGTGTGTTTACTGCAAAAAATTCACCTTCTTTGTTTAAAGCAATATCAAAAGTGTTATCGGTTGCCTGTAATGTCCCAAGTGAAAAATCAGTATAAGCATCGCTGATTTGAGGAACTCTGGATAATGATCGGTTCAAATACTGTGCTGCTTGTTCAGTATGGTTTTTTAAAGGAAGCTCATCTCTGGCTTCTTTATACAAACGGGCAAAGTCACCTGTAATTAGCTGCTCTTTTTTATAACCTGCTGTATTAACGTTTGCTAAATTGGCTGCTATTGTGTCCATTCGGTTAAATTGAGCAACCATTCCACCTGTTGCCGCATAATATCCCGTTTGCATTCCTGATCCTTAAAAACTGATATTTAGAGCAAGTAAGCAAAGGCTATTCCATATTTCATATCAAAACAACTTTTTTAATAAGATGGCTCATTTAATATTATTTCGGTATAATCCTGTTCTTTTTATAAGCGCAAGGGAGCCTTCTTCATAATGAGCGTCAAAGACTTAAACAAACACATTGAAACACTATTCACGGAACATAAATCCAAAAACTGTCTTACCTATGAGGCCATTGTAGAGGCGTTTGATAAACAACCGACCCTCGCTCAAGCTAAAAATATCTTGAAATTAGCAGAAAAATACAAAACCTGTCTTTTTACTTCTTCGGAACATGCAAAGATTCTTAATCAGCAAGAAGCCAATGCCAAGCGTGCTGCTCAGATTAAATACATTGAAGAAGCAAGCAGCGATCAATTTGATATTCTTAAGCAACATGAGCTTCTTGAATGGTCACGATCAGATTCGCCGGTTCGTATGTATTTGCGTGAAATGGGACAGATTCCTCTTTTGACCAAAGAAGAAGAGGTAGAAATTTCCAAACGTATGGAGATGGGTGAAGAAATCATTATTGATGCTATTTGTTCTGTCCCTTATCTCATTGAATTTATTCTAGATTATAAAGATCCTCTGATCAATCGAGAACGACGTGTTAAAGAACTCTTTAAAAGTTTCGAAGACGATGCTGAAGAAGAAGACGGTGTTTCTGATGACGACACAGACGACGCAGACGATGAAGAGAGTAAAGAAAAAGCTCCTTCTGCTAAAGACAAAAAACGAATTGAAAAAGTTATTACTTCGTTTAAAGCACTCGAAAAAGCAAAAAAAGATTGGGCAAAAGCAACCGAAAAAATGCTTGAAGAACGCTCACTCGAAGAAATGGATCCTGATTATGTCCTCTTTTTCTTGAATGTTAGTTTTAAGAAAAAAACACTCAAAGATGCGCTGATGGATTTGGGACCAACCTCAAAACTGATCAATGAGCTTGTTCGTTCTATGGAAACAGCACTACGCAGCGATGAAGGATTTGATCGTGAGCTTAAACGATTGGAGTACAAACTTCCGTTGTTCAATGACCAGTTGAAAAAAAATCACGTCATTATTGTGAATAAAATCACTGAACTTACCAAAGAAGAGATTGCTGCTAAAGTTCCTGAAGCTACCATGGTCAGTACTTACATGGAAATCAAAAAACTCATCCAAACCAAAGAAGCTTCTAAAGGCGGCTTTGACATGGAACCTGAAAAACTCGCGGATATTTTGGAACAGATCAAGCGCGGAAAAAACATCTCTGAAACCTCGAAAACACGTATGGCAAAAAGTAACCTGCGTCTCGTGGTCTCCATTGCAAAACGTTACACCAATCGCGGTCTTCCATTCCTGGATCTGATCCAAGAAGGAAACATCGGATTGATGAAAGCGGTTGATAAATTTGAATATCAAAAAGGGTATAAATTTTCAACCTATGCTACGTGGTGGATTCGTCAGGCAATCAGTCGTGCCATTGCCGATCAGGCCCGTACGATTCGTATCCCGATTCACATGATTGAGACGATCAACCGTATCAATAAAATCATGCGTAAACATCTTCAAGAACATGGTAAAGAGCCGGATGTTGAAACCATTGCAGAAGAAGTGGGACTTTCGGTTGAGAAAGTCAAAAATGTCATCAAAATCACCAAAGAGCCTATTTCACTCGAAGCGCCTATCGGTAACGAGGAAGATGGACGTTTTGGAGATTTTATCGAAGACAAAATGTCCCTTTCTCCTTCTGATGCAGTTCTCAAAGATGACCTCAAAGTTCAAATTGAGGGTGTTCTTGAACAGCTCAATGAGCGTGAAAAAGCAGTTATTAAAATGCGTTTTGGAATCATGGACGATGAGAGTGACCGTACTCTCGAAGAGATCGGAAAAGAGCTCAATGTAACCCGTGAACGTGTACGTCAAATCGAAAGCAGTGCGATTAAAAAGCTTAAACACCCAAAAGTGGGTCGTAAATTGAAAAACTACATCGAAGACTAATGACGTTCGATCAACAATGGATTGAGTACGACTTTAATCCATTTATCCTCTTTAGCGCAAGCGGTAAAGTCCTCTCACTCAATACAGAGGCTCAATATCTGCTGGGAGCCGCTGAACCTTCCGTTATTTATAAAATCGCTATGGCCAATGCCAATGCTACCTTTGGATTTAAAACAACTTTTATGGAACTTGAATTTGGCCGATTCAAATTTTTTGGTATTACCATTGGCTATGAGGATGAAGAACAAATCGGTATTCGCCTCTACCAACTCCCATCATTTCAATTTACCAAACAAAAACCTGAAGGAAGTTTGGTCAATGTTTATACACTCATTGACCTGTGTATCAGTTCGAATTCCATTGGCTCGCCGGTTAAATACATCAAAGAGCTTGATCCATCTATCCCTGAAATACGCTTACATGCAGAAATTTTCATCAAACTTCTTAATAAAATTTATCAATCATTTAGTGATAATGACACCGTATTAACGCGTCTTTTTTTCAGAGTTGGTGAACATATAAAGTATGAAGGTGAAAAATATTCTCTTTTTGGTATCGAGTTTTCTGCGCCAAATATGAATCGTAGATACACATCAGAACTTATCCGTCTTGCAGAAGAAAACAATCTCTCCTGTGATGCGAGAGAGTCCAAAGTGACTATTAATATCCCAATGATTACAAAATAGCTATTTCATAACCTCAAAATAATCAAATAAACCATTCTCTAGCGATTAGATACCCGATAATAATACCGTATCCCAGACCAATTAAATAAGCCAGTAACTGCATCATATGATTGTTCTGAAGCACAATAAATCCTAAAGCAAAAAAGCCATAAGGAGCAAGACGATAAAGAGAAACCATAGCAGAAATATTTTTGACGGTATTTTCCATCGTTGCTTTCTTTTGAAGCTTTTTTTCTGTTTTAATCATCTCTTTGAAGTCTGCTATCTCTAAAACACGCTCATCTTCATACAAATCATACGGATCATCTATCATATCTATACTATCTTTATGATCTTCAGGATCAACTTCACCTACTTTTGAACGGATCATATTGCGATACGCGTAAAGCGATCCGATGGTTATCATAGCACTTGAGAGCATCGCTATTTCAAAACTGGCAAATACAGATACAGAAATCACTAACAAAAGTGCAATCGGAACGTGTACTAAAATGATAAAAAGAGCAGTTTTTTTAATCTTCGTCATCATCATCTTTGCCAATGGTTTGCCCCATATTATATCGGGGATCTTTGGCTAATTTTTCAAATTCTTTGTACTGTTTACTATAGGCTTTGTAGACATTCACGATGGCAGCGGCAATCCCGATAGCTACACCGACCCACAACAACCATCCTATTCCTGTCAGCTTTTTCAGCCCTAAACCGATGCCCACACCGATCAAAACAGCCACTACCATCGAAATGCCCAGAGAAAGACTCTCTGCTCCCTCGATAATAGGTTTTAGTCTAGGTTTTTTTTCTTCTTCATATTCCATTATAAGGCTCCAAAGATAGATTCAGCGGCAACGATGGTCTCTTCAATCATCGTATCGGTGATTGCGGTTGAAACAAAACCCGTTTCAAACTGGGAGCATGCAAAATAAAATCCGGCATCCAACATGGCACTGTGAAAACGTGCAAAGCGTTGCGTATCGCTTTTAAGCGCATCGGCAAAATTACGCACAGGACCTTCGCTAAAGAAAAATCCAAACATTGATCCACGCACATCGGTTTGCAGCGGTATGTTATGCTTAAGCGCTGCTGCTTTAAAACCATCCATCAATCGTTTAGCCCTATCTTCTAAAATACTAAATACTCTGCCATTTTCTTTAAGCTTACGAATTGACGCCAGACCCGCGGCCATAGCCACAGGATTACCGCTGAGCGTTCCGGCTTGATACACTCCACCCTCAGGTGAAAGACACGCCATGATATCTCGACGTCCGCCAAAAGCTCCAACAGGCATACCCCCGCCGATCACTTTACCCAGCGTTACCAAATCCGGTTTCGTCCCTGTAATACTTTCGGCCCCATGCAAGCAGGCACGAAAGCCGCTCATCACCTCATCAAAAATCAACAAAGCCCCATGTTCATCACATACCGCTCGCAATTGTGCCAAGAACTCTTTATTGGCAGGAACCAGTCCCATATTACCCGCGATAGGTTCGATAATAATACACGCAATTCCTGGACTATCCTGAAAACACGCTCTAACACTGTCTATATTGTTATATTCAGCTAACAAGGTATGTTTGGTAAAATCAGCAGGAACACCCGGCGAGCTAGGCGTTCCAAACGTTGCAGCACCCGAACCTGCCTGTACCAATAACGCGTCACTGTGTCCGTGATAACATCCGGTAAATTTTACAATATCATCCCGTCCCGTAAATCCGCGGGCAAGACGTATAGCACTCATCACAGCTTCCGTACCGCTGCTCACAAAACGAACTTTTTCGATCGAATCATAGATAGAAATGATAAGTTCCGCCAACTCACTCTCTGCTTCGGTAGGTGCCCCAAAACTAAGCCCGTGTTTGACTGCTTCAATAACCGCGTTTTCAATACTCTCATCACGATGGCCAAAAATCAACGGCCCCCAGCTTTGAACATAGTCAACGTATCGATTGTTATCAACATCGATCAAATAGGCACCTTCACCGCTTGCAATAAAACGTGGAATCCCTCCAACGCTTTTAAATGCACGTACTGGCGAATTTACACCCCCTGGAATCAGCTCTTGAGCTTTTAAAAATGCTTGTTGTGAATGTTCAATATTCATAAATAATTTTCCAATCTAATCTGTTATATATGTTTTCTAATTATAACCATTAAGCCATTAATTTGGCTATAATTATCCAACCCCAACCCAAACGATTGAGACTTATGCCGCGAACCAAATCTTTTTCTCTTTATGCATTTATCATTGCATTATTGCTTCATTTTATTGTTTTTTTGATGATTGTATTGTTTAATACTCTCGCTCCAAAACTCTTTCCAAAGCCCCAAGAAAAACCTGAGGAATCGCGTTTTAAAGTTTCTCTTAAGACACAACCTGAAGCACCCAAAGAGGCGATCGTCAAAAATACGATTCAAAAAATAACCAAAGCTCCCCCTATGCCAAAAGGAGAACAGCTCAAAAAACCAACCTTTGCCCCCAAAGCGCAAAAATCACCGACTTCACAACCCACATCCAAACCCCAAGCGGCACAGCCCGACACGCCAATGCCCCAAGCCGCCCCAACACCTCCTGAACCCAAACGTGCCTTTGAACGCCATGTTGCTCCGCAAGTAGCCACAATAGAGCGCCAACCGCAACCTAAAAAAGAGCAAGGGCTCTATGACTTTCTCTCAAAAGCCGATCCAAATCTACGATCTTCATCAGAATCAAGCACTAAAGTCAGTGACAACATACAAAAGCTCTATGGGGACAAATTTGGGGAGCTTTCTGAGGGGGAACAAAAATACATTCTCGATCATCAAGAGACGATGCGCCGCATTACCCAAAGCGTTTTGGATCGCTATGGACGCTCCAAGATTCCCGATAATCTCCATGTGGATGAAACCAATACCATCGAATTTTATCTCCATCCTGATGGCAGTATTTCGGATATCCATTTTCTAAAAAACAGTCGATTTTCGATACTCAATGATACGACCAAAGAGACCATAGAACTCGCTTACGCCCGATACCCTCGTCCCGCACAAAAAACACTCATCCGTTATCGGGTTTGGTACAATTTACGGTAAGTTTTTGAGTACCGCTAACGCACCCTTGTAAATTGGCTCATCAATAAACCCGTGTCGTTCATCCACAAAACCTGTAATCCCTTTGCTTTTCTGTTCTTCAAATAATTTCATAATTTCTTGGCACCGCTGTATCTCAGATTCACTGTGTCCGAAAATCTCATGAATCAATGTCACTTGATCAGGAGTAATACACCCCTTGGCATCCAGTCCGATTGTTTTTTCCAATTCCAACCAATTGCGAAATCCGTCATTGTTTTTGTAGTCTTGGTAGACAAATGATACCGGCTTGACGCCGCAGGCTCTCGCGGTGATCATAAAATGAGACAGCATGTACTGAATGGTAGGATTATCAGGAGTCAATAGACTCTGCGACAGCCCTAAATCAGCAAATAAATCCAGCACCCCTAGATAATACGCTTTAACACGAGCATGGCTTGCGAGAGTTCCTAACGCCAACCACGCTTCTTTGGTTTCGATAGAGAGATGAACTTCGATGTTTTCATCGATAAGCTTAAGCGCTTTTTGCACCTCTTCAACGCTGCGTATTTTTGGAATACGAATAGCATCGGGCATAAAAGGATTCAGATAAGCTATCTCTTCTAGTCCCCCCTCATCCAGCGCATTGATACGTACGACCAGTTTTTTATCCAACTGTGAATGAGATGCAAGTGCCATAGCGCACAAAGCAAGTGCATAAGGTTTTTGCTCTAAAGAAACGCCATCTTCGAGATTCAGAATAATACATTCAGCACTCAACGTAGGGATTTTCCTCAAATGTTTGAGATTATGGGTTGAAAGCATCAAGCATGAGCGAAAAGAGAGGGAGCGATTTTGTGTTCTAGGTGCAGCAACGGCCAAGCGGTTTAACGCCTCTAAATTGTGACTGTCAATGAGGTTAGTGAGATTTTCGTTGTGAAGCGGCACGTTTAAACTCTTCTCGGTGGAGGTAATAGTAGAGGGTTTGGATCTCAGTATCGGTGAGATAATAACGGGGCATGCCGACTATTTTGCTGTTCACAGCATGATAAAACAACGAAAAAGGGATTTTATTGATCGGTTTGCCCTCGAATGTTTTTTTTTCACCTTTGTCTCTATAAGTAGCGATCCGTCGCCCTTCACCCGATTCACCATGACACATTTGGCATCCGATTCCGCGTGGATTGTGATACAAATTCGCAGCATATTCTTCTTTGGTGATAAACGTAGCAGCGCCATAAACATGCATTCCGATAAACAAAGCCAACAGTGCTCTCAACATCATCCCTTTAACCAATTGTTAGTCTTTTGTCGGTATCATACCCAAAAACAATTTGACGGTGACTAAATGCAGCTATTAGACGGTAAATCCCTCGCCAAAAAAATCGAAGAGAATGTTACTCTAGAGGCGAAAGAACTTAAAAATCGAACGGGAAATGTTCCCGGATTGGCCGTAATATTGGTCGGTCATGATGCCGCGAGTCAAGCCTATGTCGGTATGAAGAAAAAAGCATGCGATCGTGCCGGATTTTACTCCGTTACGCATGAGATGCCTGAGGACATTTCTCAAGATGCCATTATTAAAACCATCGAGATGATGAACCAAAATCCTAATATTGACGGTATTTTGATCCAGCTGCCTCTCCCAAGCCATATTGACACCACCAAAATTCTCGAAGTCGTCGCACCCAACAAAGATGTTGATGGGTTTCATCCCTACAATGTTGGTCGTTTGGCAACAGGGCTTGACGGATTTGTCCCTTGTACCCCATTGGGTGTTATGCATCTTCTAAACGAATACAATATCAATCCAAAAGGCAAAGACACCGTCATCGTAGGAGCATCCAACATAGTGGGCAAACCGATGGCAGCATTGCTCCTGAATGCTCATGCAACGGTAACTGTCACCCATATTCATACCAAAGACCTCAAAGCTCACACCCTCCAAGCCGATATTTTGCTTGTAGGTGCCGGTGTTATCAATCTTATCAAAGAAGATATGGTCAAAGAAGGATGTGTTGTTATTGATATCGGAATCAACCGTGCCAGTGACGGGCGTCTTGTTGGAGATGTCGACTACGATGCGGTTGCCCCTAAAACTTCTTATATCACCCCTGTTCCCGGAGGCGTAGGGCCGATGACCATAGCGATGCTACTGTCGAACACTCTAAAAGCCGCACAAAACCATGCAAAAGAGCAGCACTCATGAAGAAAAAAATTCTCGACACTCTCGTAAAAACTTACCATTTTTCAAACAGTTGGACAGGAACGATTATTATCGTCCTGTTTGTGATCTTTTTTGTTGCACAGGCATTTCGTATTCCCAGCGGTTCGATGAAAGACTCTCTGTTGATCGGTGACCATCTTTTCGCCAAAAAATTTGCTTATGGAATTCCCACCCCTCACCTCCCATTCCTTGAAATTCCTCTGGTACCAGGGACTGATGGACACATTTATAATGGAGATGAGCCAAAACGCGGCGACATCGTTATCTTTCGCTATCCCAATGATGTGAAATTGCACTACGTCAAACGTTGCGTTGCCCTACCGGGAGATGAGCTTTTTATTTTGGATAAAGTTTTGTATCTGCACCCTAGAGAAGGCAATGACTACGCCAAAAAAGCATTTAGCAACTATGAGCTCAAAGATATCGATGGCAAGCTGTGGATCAAGGACCCTTATACGTTAGAGCATCCGGGGATTCATCATGATGACAATATCATTGATAACGGTGTCTTCCCTGCTGAAATATTCAACACCAACCATATTATTGTTCCCGAGGGAGAATACTTTATGATGGGTGACAATCGTGATCACTCCAATGACAGCCGTTTTTGGGGAGCTGTTCCATACGGTTTGGTTGAAGGGACACCATGGTTTGTCTATTTCAGCATCGACGATAATTATGAAGTTCGCTGGGATCGTATCGGTAAAACACCGTACGACTTAGAACAAAAAGAGGTATTAGATCGTGCCGTTGCTGCACGGATTATAGAAGACGCCAAAGACAATGAACTTTATTGACCTTTTAGGTATCCCAACCGCGATTATTGCACTGCTCATCGCCATTATCGGCCATGAGATCATGCACGGCTGGGTTGCTTACAAATATGGAGATACGACAGCCAAACAACATGGCCGTCTGAGCATCAATCCGCTCGTCCATATCGATCCGATCGGTTCTATTCTCGTTCCCCTCATGACTTATTTTTTACCCATGCTTTTAGGGGCATCAAGCGGATTTTTATTCGGATGGGCAAAACCTGTTCCCGTAAACATGCAAACCGTTATTCGAAATGGCGGATACAACGCGGCGATGCAGGTAAGTCTCGCGGGAATAGTTTACAATCTCTTTTTAGCTACCTTGTTTTCTGTCATTCTCACCTCCATGCATGAGCCTCAAGCTCAAGAGAGCCTCACTTACGTCTTTACCTTGATGCTGATTATTGCACTTGTCAAAATCAATGTGGTTCTAGCTGTCCTCAATCTCCTCCCTATCCCAGGATTTGATGGAGCCCATTTTGTTAGTTATGTGGCTTTAAAATTTCGTGTTTTTAAAGTTGCCGAATTTTTCGCTAAAGCCGAACCTTATGGAATGATTGTTATCATCATCATTTTAATGACACCGTTGAAAATGCCTCTTTTGATATGGCCCGTGTCAACATTACTCAATCTATTGCTCAGTTAAAAGGATAAGAATGAAATTTTACATCGCAACCGATCATGCAGGACTTGATCTAAAAAACTTTACCGTTGAACTTTTACGTAACAAAGGGCATGAAGTTGTTGATCTTGGACCCTTTGAGAAAGAGAGAGTTGACTATCCCGATTACGCAATAAAAGTATGTGAACACGTCCTCAATGATGCTAACGCACAAGGTATTCTCATCTGCGGTTCAGGTATCGGCATGTCCATGGCTGCCAATCGTTTCCACGGCATCCGTGCGGCATTGTGCCATGATGCCTATACCGCTACTGTCGCACGTGGGCATAACGATGCCAATGTATTGTGTTTTGGAGAGCGCATCGTGGGACAGGGAGTTGCCGAATCCATTTTAGATGCTTGGATTGCAGGTAAATTTAAAGCAGGTCGACATTGCGGTCGAGTGGAAAAAATCGAATCGATCAAAGGATAATGGATGTTTCTTGAGTGGTCATTGCTCACGGTTGTTACCTTGGGAGCTCTCTTTTTCTTGGTTAAAATGTTCTACTTTCGCAGTATTACCGTCAAAGAACAACGCACAAGCGAAATGATGAAACTGACCCTTCGAGAAGCGGAAATATTGATACGAAAATATCAAATCCAATTGCAGCGGGCCCTTGGAAATGTAGACATACTTAGTGAAGAACTTAACAATTTGCGTAACGAAGTGAAAACGCTTAAACAACGTAATTCAAAGTACCGTATCGATACCGATCGCCTTCAAAATAAAATTGCAGAACTCGAAGGGCGTATTGACGCACTTATATAATTTCAATTAAGGATTTTTATGACTTTAAGCGCACAGGACAAAGCCATTTTAATGGATTCTATTCGTGACATACACGATTTTCCAAAACCGGGAATTGTTTTTAAAGACATTACGACATTACTTTCTGATAAGAATGCGTATGCCCTGTTGATGAAACATCTTCATGACCGATACACAACCTATAATCTAACGCATATCGCTGGTATCGACGCTAGAGGTTTTATTTTTGGTGCTGCACTGGCGCAGATGCTGGGCGTAGGATTTGTTCCTATTCGTAAAAAAGGGAAACTTCCATACACAACTGTCTCTGAAAAGTACGCACTTGAATACGGAGTTGATGAAGTGGAAGTCCATATTGACGCATTCAGTAATGTCCAAAATCCAAAAGTCTTACTCATCGATGATTTGATTGCAACTGGGGGAACTGCCTTTGCTGCTGCAAGTTTAATCAATAAAGTCGGAGCAACGTGCGTCGAAGCCTGCTTTATCATGGGTCTTGATTTTTTAGAAGGTCAATCAAAATTAGCAGAAGTTGTTGATATATATACTGTTATCGGAGTTGATTGATGTACATTCCTTCACCCTCAAAATTCGATCCCCAAAATGGCCATTTTGGTATTTTCGGAGGGCGGTATGTTCCTGAAACTCTAATGCCCGCCTTATTGGAGCTTGAAAAAGCATATGAAGAAATCCGTTTTGATGAAACTTTTTGGGCAGAAGTAGACGGTTATCTCACCGATTACGTTGGTCGTCCCAGCCCCTTGTATTATGCGGCTAATCTTTCAGAAGAATTAGGGGCGAAAATCTATCTGAAACGGGAAGATTTAAATCACACAGGTGCCCACAAAGTCAACAATGTCATCGCACAGGGGCTCATGGCAAAAAGATTGGGAAAGAAAAAAGTCATCGCTGAAACAGGAGCAGGACAGCACGGCGTTGCAACCGCTACCATATCCGCACTTCTTGGGCTTGAATGTGAAATCTTCATGGGGGCTAAAGACGTAGCACGTCAAGAATTGAATGTTTTTCGCATGAAGCTCTTAGGAGCAAAAGTTCATGCGGTGCAAAGCGGTTCCAAGACACTGAAAGATGCAATGAACGATGCCATACGCCACTGGGTAACGCATGCACGTGACACTTTTTACATTATCGGCACCGTTGCAGGACCCCACCCCTACCCTATGATGGTACGAGACTTTCAAGCAATAATCGGTTATGAAGCTCGAGCACAAATTTTGGAAAAAGAGGGAAAACTTCCTGATTACGTTATCGCTTGCATTGGTGGAGGTTCTAATGCAATCGGAACCTTTCAACATTTTCTAGAAGACAAAGAAGTTCAATGCATCGGTATTGAAGCAGGTGGGCTTGGCATTGAAACGGATAAACACGGCTGTTCTTTGGAAAAAGGACGTCCAGGTGTACTTCATGGACAAATGAGCTATTTACTCCAAGATAACGATGGACAAATTCTCGAAGCTCACTCTATTTCGGCAGGTTTAGATTACCCTGGCATCGGGCCTGAGCATGCTTTTCATAAAGAAAATGAGACGGTACAGTATGACAATATTACTGACCAAGAAGCTATGGATGCTTTTGTATGGCTCAGCCGTGCAGAAGGCATTATCCCCGCATTTGAATCGGCTCATGCAGTAGCCTATCTAAAGAAAATGGATAATATTAAAGGGAAAACCATCATTGTCAATATTTCCGGACGTGGGGATAAAGACATGATACAAGCAAAAGAACTGCTCAAATTTGATTAATTAAGGTTACTAGTGGAACATCTATTTTTAGAATGGCTTAAAGAATACGGCTATATTGTCCTCTTTGCTTGGAGTATCCTTGAGGGTGAATTGGGGCTCGTCATGGCCGGAATTATGTCCCATACGGGTGATATGAATTTATTTGTTGCGATCCTTATAGGTGCTTTGGGCGGATTTGTAGGGGACCAAATTTATTTTTACATCGGGCGCTATAATAAAAAATACATTCATGACAAACTTCGATCTCAGCGTCGCAAATTTGCAATTGCGCATCTATTACTGAAAAAATACGGATGGCCATTGATTTTTGTTCAACGCTACATGTACGGAATGCGTACCGTTATCCCAATGGCCATAGGCTTAACCAAATATTCAGGACGCCAATTTGCCATTATCAACATGGTTAGTGCTCTTTTTTGGGCAGCACTTACTATTGTCCCGGCCTATTATTTCGGTGCACAATTGTTAACAATATTAGCATGGATAAAATCTCATTGGTATCTCGCTATTCCACTGGTGATAACCATTTTTGCTTCCATTAGCTTAATCTTTAAACGTATAGAAAACAATCTATTGGAGAAACGCCGTGAACGTCAAACTAGCAAACCAACCCCTTGAACTAATCCAAACTGATCTCACTTTGGAATTTTTAACAGCAGCACAGCTTGAAACCCACTCCCATAAGGGTCTGTTAACCCAAGCAGGGTTCAAAGCAGAACAAGAGCAGCTATGCCCTCTTCATGAGCACCGTCTTTTAATTTGCGGAATCAGTGACATAAGCCATGAAAACCTTCGAAGTGCCATGGCCACAACCATTAAAACCGCAATGAACTACGGCTATGTATCAATGAAACTCTCTCAGTACGGAGAAAATCTCTTTAAATCACTAATCGAGGGTGCTATTTTAGGAAGTTATCAGTTTAACAGCTACAAATCACAGCCAAAAGCAACTTCTCTTAAAGAGGTTGTTTTTTCAACTGAAAATGTTGACAATACCTCTTTAAATGCAGACACCTTAACCTCTATTCTTGAGGAAACTCTTATTATTGCAAATGCAACGAACTTCGTACGTGATTTGGTGAATCAAACTCCCTACGACATGACACCGCAAGGGATGGCTGTTACCGCCGATTCTCTTTCTAAAACAAATAATCTTGACTGCACCATTCTCGATGTTAACGGTCTCGAAAGTGAAAAGATGGATGCGATGCTGAGCGTCGGACGCGCTTCCATTAATCCTCCGCGACTCATTCATTTGTCCTATAAGCCTAAAAATCCGAAAAAAATAATCACCCTAGTAGGTAAAGGGCTCACCTATGACAGCGGCGGTTTGAGCCTCAAAGCCGCAGCCTCCATGGTCACGATGAAAATGGACAAAGCAGGCGGATGTGCCGTCATGGGTATCATCAAAGCGGTCAGTGAGCTCAAACTGGACATTGAAGTTCATGCATTTGTGGGAGCTGTTGAAAACATGATCGGCGGAAATGCGTACAAGCCCGATGATGTCCTCGTAGCCAAAAACGGCAAAACGATCGAAGTACGTAACACCGATGCCGAAGGGCGCCTAGTCCTTGCCGATGTTTTAGGCTATGCCCAAGAAAAGATCAAAGCAGATTTCATCTTCGACTACGCAACCCTCACAGGTGCGTGCATGGTCGCTCTTGGACCCTACACAACAGGCGTTATGGGACATAATGAAGCACTCAAACAAGAATGGCTGAGTGCGGCAGAGCAAAGCGGTGAATACTGCGGTATCTTACCATTCAACCGCCATCTCAAAAAACTGATCAAAAGTGATCTTGCCGATGTGTGCAACGTCTCTTCAAAACCGTATGGCGGAGCGATAACTGCTGCCCTGTTCCTAGACAACTTCATCGATGAAGACATGAAACAAAAATGGGTCCACTTTGACATCGCAGGTTCTGCCTATACCGAGAGCGCATGGGATGTTCATACCTATGGCGGCACGGGTGCAGGAGTACGTATGACGCTTCAGTGGCTATTAAAATTACAACAACAAGGAAACAATTAATGGGATTATCAATCGGACTCGTAGGACTACCGAATGTCGGAAAATCAACCACGTTTAATGCGCTTACCAAAGCACAAAATGCAGAAGCTGCCAACTATCCGTTTTGTACCATCGAACCTAACAAGGCAACCGTACCCGTACCCGATGCACGTATTGACGAACTCGTAAAAATCGTCAAACCAGAACGTGTACAATACTCAACACTTGACTTTGTCGATATCGCAGGTCTTGTCAAGGGTGCAAGCAAGGGGGAGGGACTGGGAAATAAATTTCTGTCCAATATCCGTGAAACAGAAGTTATCTTGCAAATTGTTCGTTGTTTTGAAGATGAGAATATTGTTCATACCGAAGGACGTATCGATCCGTTATTGGACGTTGAAATCATCGAAAATGAACTTATTTTTGCCGATATCGAAGTACTCACTAACCGTATCGAACGTCTCAAAAAACAAGCCAAAAATGAAAAAGATGCCGCAGCAATGGTGGTATTTGCCGAAGAGTTAGCTGAATTCCTTGCCGAAGGAAATCTTGCACGCAACTTCCCAAAAGCGGACAGTGAAATGTTTGAAAAGCTCAATGGCGAAGTGCGTCTTTTGAGTGCAAAAGAGATCATGTACGGTGCCAATGTAGACGAAGACGGAATGAGCGAAGACAATGAATTCGTCACAAGACTACGCGCCCATGCCGAAAAACACGGATGCGAAGTGATCAAACTGTGCGCAAAAATCGAGGAAGAGCTTGTCGGTCTCGAAGAAGATGAGCGTAACGAATTTTTACGCGATATGGGTGTCGAAGAGTCAGGATTGGAGCAAATCGTTCGAAAAGGATTTGACAAACTCGGACTCATGAGTTACTTCACCGCAGGTGTCAAAGAGGTACGTGCATGGACGATTCGAAAAAACTGTACCGCACCAAAAGCCGCTGCTGTTATCCACAACGATTTTGAAAAAGGATTTATCCGTGCCGAAGTGATTGGATATGAGGATTACATCGCTTGCGGTGGGGAAAACAAAGCCAAAGAAGCTGGTAAAATGCGCCTAGAGGGAAAAGAGTATATTGTCGCTGATGGTGACGTCATGCACTTTAGATTTAACGTTTAACCTGCTTCAAGGAATTATAAATAATACTTAACACTCTTTTAAAATGCATGAAGATATCATCGTTTAAATTTTATACAAAAAGGATCAAAAATGGCAGTTAGAATTACCGATATGTGTATCTCATGTGATGCATGTCTAGATGAGTGTCCAACCAATTCGATTGTGAATGATGATGACAATCCAACGGGTGAAGATATCTATTACGTTCACCCTGAAACCTGTACTGAGTGTATAGGCGATCATGGAACTCCAGCGTGTCAGGCTGCTTGTCCTACAGATGGATGTATCGTTTGGGATCTCCCTTATGATGATGACAATCGTGCTCATTTTGAAGGAAATTCTCTCTATAAATTAGGAGAACATGCAGCAAATAGCCAGCCACATCGCGAAGAAGTCTCTATGGAAGATAGAAAAGCCGGCAATGTAGAGTCTATCATCGAGTAAAACTTCGCTTTTAGTCGTTTTAAGGGCGTAGGTAAATGCCTCGCCCACATGTATTATCTATGATATTTGTACTCCAATGTGTAGCTGATGGTGATATAATGCACTTGAAACTTCACGCATAACATAGGGAAAACAATGGATATAGTGCTTAAATACGTAGGACCAAAAGCTTTATTTTCTTCATCAGGTATCAGTTTTGATAACAGTAAAGAAGATAAATTTGTCTATTTAAGTATCTTAGTAGAGCTCATAGAAGCATTGGAACATGAATATGCTAACGATCAGCGTTATGTCGTAGAAACTGGAAATAAACCGCTGAATGCAAATATTTTATTGGAATTGATACGTAAACGCTACTCAAATCTCGATGAGCAGGTTGAATATTGGGTTGCTAAAACAACAGAAGAAATTGATAATGACATCAAACGAGCACAATCTAATCCTATCCTAAACGAAGCAGAGAGAGACGTACTCAAAAAAAATCTTGAAATTTTACGCCCTTACCGTATTCAACGGTCAATCAACAAAAGCATCTATTATACAGCTGTCGAATTGTTAGCATCAATCATCAAACAAAGTGGCATACAATATATTACTACTCCGATGTACCCCAAATTTCTTCATGTTCTACACTCAGCACAGGGTGCTTTGCATGCAATGCATCCATCACTTGACAGCACCATAGATATCCATGAGGAAAAAGGACACTTAGTTGTTCAACTCAAAATTGAAGGTAACCGTTAATCAGACAATTCTAGCGATGGTTTGGCCAAATCGGACGCTCTCACCCGTTTTTATATTCCACTCGCACATCTCTTTTTCGCATAACATGATGATGGTTGACCCCATTTTGAAGCATCCAAAATCATCCCCTTTTGCAAGATGAAGGTTTTCATACTCATAGACTGAGGGAATTAGTGTCGTATTGGTTTGTATCTTAGGTTCAAAAGCAACTTCCATTTTTCCAACATTCAGCGCCCCAACCAAGACCAAAAAGAACCGTTTGCCCTCATGACTCAAGCACTCCAAAACAACACGCTCATTTTCGATGAACAAATCCACTTTATTTTTTAGCGTTGGGATATTGACGGGATAGAGTTTTCCTGGGATATGAACCGCTTTGATTACCTGCATATCCAGCGGTGCATGATAACGATGATAATCACGTGGAGAAAGGTAAAAGTTCACATAGGAGCCATCACGAATTGCCTCTTTGGAGACTTCATTGATATCCTCTCCCAAAAAGGCATTCACATCGTAACTCATCCCTTTAATCTGTAAAGCTCTGGTTTCTTCTATCATTCCCCATTCGGTAATGAGAGAATCACATGGACTAATCACTTCATTAGTTTGGGTTGAAAAGGTACGCATAGTGACAAAATGGCGCGTAAACAGCTCATTCAAACTTTCATAACTATCGGGTGATTTAAATTCGCTCATGTCCAATCCCATCATTCGCACATACGTGTTATTGATAAAATTCTGAAATTTAGGATTATGATGTTTGGATGCAAAACGACCAAAGCCTTGCGATAATGCCGACGTAAAATGTTGCTTCATACTACTCTTGTTCCTCATCTGATTGAATTTCACGCTTGGCGATCTCTTCGATCAATACCGTCGCGTAACACCCTTTTGGAAGAGTAAAATGAAGCTCAAACCATGCCTCATTCTCTTTGTATTCCCCCTCGACCTCTTCCGGATATACCCAGCCGTAACGGCGTGCCCCGTCGATGCCCTCTTCGATTGTGTCAAATTTTGCTTCAATTTCTCCTGCAAGACCTACGGCTCTTGTAGCACGTTTTCCGCTGAGCAATCCACTCACCGAAATATCATGTTTATTAAAACGCTCTACTTCCTCTTCGCTCTCGTAATGGAACAGCTTTCCATACGGATAATGCATCATCACATCCCCGTGAATCAGTTTGAA
The DNA here is from genome assembly GCA_023379705.1 of Campylobacterota bacterium. Classification (GTDB taxonomy): domain Bacteria; phylum Campylobacterota; class Campylobacteria; order Campylobacterales; family Sulfurimonadaceae; genus Sulfuricurvum. The sequence goes on along the minus strand of JAMCPS010000097.1, from coordinate 9,595 downwards.
CGGATGAGGCTGTTTTTTCATCGTTTCCAGTTCAGCTTTGTCCATTTCAAGCGCCACATGAAGCTCATCAAGAGTGAATGCTTCCACTAATTTTGAAATTTCTATACGACGGCTCAGCCACGCGTTAAAAAGATAGCTTTGGTACGAGTTGACGTAAAACTGATGCATCTTACGGTTCTTCTCTTTGAGTGTCCCCTCTAAAATCGCTTTGCCCTTGAGGTAATTTTCACCATCGCGTCCAAAACGTTGAAACCCGAAATAGTTGGGCATCCCATTTTTTTTGATCATTTTAAGTGCTTCTTGAATCTTATACGCTGACGTTGGATTCACTTTTTTTAAACGGATAAAAAAGCGGTTTCCTTTGAGATGACCCATGCGAATTTTATTGTTGTGATACTGCCGCTCTAAGATCTTTATCCCCTCATGCTCGAAATTCTCCAACAACGGTTCACACTTTTTAGGAATCGAAATGTACTGCTTGGTTTGGGCATTTTTATCTTTCATCCCTGCATAACCGATGTCACGGCTTTTGATATTCAAATGCTTGGCAAAAATATCAAGCATCTGCCATGTCGTGAGGTTCTTTTTGCGCACATGGAGAACCAAATGTTCCCCCTCTCCGCTAAACGGATACAACGGTATTTCATCGACTACGAAATCACGTGCTGATTGACGGAAATGGAATTCGATTGGGCTATGCGGTAAATAATAATGACGGTTCATAGGTAACTCCCTAAAAATGATGCGCTTTACAGCGGTTAATAAACTTACCACGACGTGCACGTGCGACAATCGTTAATGGGGTTCGTGTTAATTTCGAAATACGCTTAATTGCCTTCACTTTGCTTGGGTTAAAAGCAATAAGCATCTCATACTCTTCTCCACTGCATGCTGTGGCTTTTGAATACCGTTTTTCCCATATTACTCCACAACGGTTAGCTTTACATAGTTTGCCGACATCACTATAAAGACCATCGGAAAGATCCATGCCGCAACGTAAAAAAGGTCGGACTTTGCTTATAAACGTATTTCGCAATACAGGACGAACAAAGCGGCTCTTGGTATTCACCTTTCCACCTGCCATCAAATAGCGTAGATGACGTAATGATTTTCCAATATTACCGGTATGTGCAATCACATCACCAGCTTTTAGCCCCTGACGCAACAACGGATTTTTACTCTTAGAAATGATGGTAATTGAAAGATCAAGCTTACTGTTGGCAATCGTATCACCGCCAATAATCTCAATACCAAACTGGGAGGCACATTCACGCATGCCGCGTGCTAATTCATCCATCTCGAACAAGCTCATGCCCTTAGGCATCGCAGCACCTACGAGTGCATACAACGGCTGTGCATTCATCGCAATAGCATCTGAAATATTAATAATCATCGCTTTATAACCAATTTGATAAGCACTAAGCCATTGACGTTTAAAATGAATATTCTCAAAGAAGATATCTTTGCTATAAATCCACTCTCCCACAACGGCACCATCGTCACCGATATGTGAACTCCCGCGGCTCATAGCATTGATAAAGTAGTTTTCAACGTTCACGACGACCCTATTGCGATATATTTAAAACATAATTATAAACGAAATGTGGTTATAGCCGCGTTAAGAGGATTCTATGCTAAAATTATATTTCTATATTTAAAGGAACCTATATATGCTACTTTCCATAGAAAAAGTATTTTTCAACCTTAAGTCTTTTCTTTTTATTCTCTTTCTATGTGCTACTTTTCTTGGTATTCAACTCATTAACATTACCCACTATTCAGATCGTCTTGCTGCCCTTAAATCTCAGCACACCCTTATTGAAGCTATTACTACTCAAGACTTAAGTGACGTTAAAATGGCAACTATTCTTCTAAATGATCACATTGCCAAACTCTCACTTGCTGTCAAACTTTCTACAAAAGATGCCTTATTGGATTTCTTTCTCCCCTTTACACAAGAGCAAACAGAGCTTTCCAATGCATTACACACATCATCATCGGTATTTCAAGACGCTGCGCTTTTTTGGCTGGAATCAACACCTCGCGGGCGTGCGACCATGCAGCATCATATGATGATCGCACGCAATGCTTACCTCTCTGACATCTCGCATATGATTGACTTCCAAATTCAACGTATCAATCAATCCATAGAGATAGCAAAAAATACAAGCATAGTTCTCTTTTTTCTGGGATTATTTACCTTTCTTCTCTACCGATTCCGTTTAAATCAAATATACCGTGATATCAATAAAGCCTGTTCAGTTGACACCGATGGAATAAAAGCTGAAGCATCAACCCAAGAAATCGACTTTATCTTCAAACGTCTTGCTCGCAAGGCTCCCATAGCTAATACAAGCCAATCTTTACTTCATCTGCAAAGTGGACTTAACAATGAAAAAGGGATGTCAACGATGTATAACAGCAAAAAAACAGCTAAAACATCCAATTCACTTTTTATTGCTCTCTTTGAAATAGATCAACACGCTACTCTCTTGAAATCACTCTCAAAAGAAGACATCGGTGCTCTTTATAAAAAAATAGGTGACATTATCAGTATGTATGAACAGCCCATGGACGTAATAGCGCATCTTGAGAATAATCAATTTGTTTTTATAATGTCACGAAATTCAAAAGACAATGCGCTAAGTGACGCTGAAAAAATTGTTCATTCGGTTTATGATTCATCTTTTAACACCGCAAAAGGACCTATTAAAGTTACTCTTAGTGGAGGTATTTTACTCAAAACGCCTGCCAGTGCACTCGAATCCTCTATCTTAGATGCACATAAAGTTATGGAAAAAGCCAAAGAAAGCGGCGGCAATCGTGTTGCTCAACTCAGAGAAAAAGCAGATCAATTCCGATAAATATAAACAGTAACCTAAAAAATAGTTGTTACTGTTTTTTTACTCCTTTGTTTTGTTACTTTTATGGACAACAATCCCTTAAAACGGACTCTTACTCAATCTTTATCCCTATTTTACTTCTTAATTAAGTATTTCAAATGCTATAATCGTGGATAACTTTTTGCCAAAAAAAATGGCTTAGTAATCGAAAATATTTTTATTAAGAAGGAAGGTGCATGAGTATTCCCATTTATACTTACGATGCAATTATCGTTGGAGCAGGCTTAGCAGGATGTGCTGCAGCTCGTGAATTACAATCTGCCGGTAAAAAAGTAGCTGTTATTACCAAACTCCATCCTCTTCGTTCTCACTCTGGTGCGGCTCAAGGCGGAATTAATGCTGCGTTTAGTGACAAAGACAGTGTTGAATTACATGAGTATGATACCGTCAAAGGATCTGACTATCTTGCAGATCAGGATGTTGTCGAATTTATGTGCGAAAAAGCTCCAGAAACCGTCCGTTGGGTTGAAAAAATGGGTGCAGTATTTAGTCGCAAAGAAGACGGTACCATCGCACAGCGTCCTTTTGGAGGACAATCCTCTCCACGTGCATGTTTTGCAAAAGACCGTACGGGACTTACCTTACTTCAAACCATGTATGAGCAGGCATTTCGTGTCGGTGTAGAGTTTTGGGATGAATGGTATGTGGCTGATCTTCTTTACGAAAATGGAAAAGTATATGGAGTTGCAGCCTATAATATACGTAACAGTGAATACACTATATTCAATGCTAAAACCGTTATGTTTGCAACCGGCGGATATGCCAGAGCATTCAAGATTAACTCAAATGCACATGCTAACACCGGCGATGGACTCTCTCTCGTAGCACGTCACGGTCTTCCTCTTGAAGACATGGAGTTCGTACAATTCCACCCATCAGGGCTTTCCGGTAACGGTGTTTTGATCTCTGAAGCTGCGCGCGGTGAAGGTGGACGTTTGCTCAATTCATTGGGCGAGCGTTTTATGGAAAAATACGCACCCAATGCTCTTGAACTTGCTTCTCGTGACGTTGTTGCACGTGCGATTATCCAAGAAATTCGTGAAGGACGTGGGGTAGGTCCTCGTAAAGACGCGGTTTACATCGACCTTGTGCACCTCGGAAAAGAAAAAATTATGGAGCGCCTCCCAGAGCTTCGTGATCTTGCCATTACTTTCTTGGGTCTTGACATGATAAAAGAGCCTATTTTGATCTCAGCAACGGCACACTATTCCATGGGTGGAATACCTATGAATAAAGACGGTCACGTTCGTAAAAACAACACCGAATACGTTGAAGGTTTTTATGCGGCGGGTGAGTGTTCTTGTTCAAGTGTTCACGGTGCTAACCGATTGGGTGCGAACTCCGTCCTAGAAGCATTGCTTTTTGGCCGTTTCGTTGGTAAAACAATGGTCAACGATGTTGATGGTATCACATTACGTGTGGCTACACAAGCCGATGCGCAACGTATGATCGATGAAGTTGAATGGGCATTAACAAATCACGGTCAAGAGCATGTTCCAACTCTTCGTGATGAGCTTCAACAGTCTATGACAGACAATGCAGGTGTGTTCCGTACAAAAGAGACTCTTAGTACACAAATGAAGATAATCGAAGACTTGCGAAAACGTTACAAAAATATCCGTGTTAGTGACAAATCAAAAATCTTTAACACAGAGTTGCAAGAAGCAATCGAATTTGGCCATATGCTTGATTACTCGCTGTTTATCGTAGCCAGTGCACTTGCTCGCAATGAGAGCCGCGGGGCCCACTTCCGTGAAGATTTCCCTACACGTGATGATGAGAACTTCTTAAAGCATACCATGGCATACATGGATAAAAACGGCACTATTTCCCTTGATTACATGGATGTCACCCTTGGCAAGCATGAAGTCAAAGCTAGAACATACTAAGGAGCATCGTATGGACGAAATAAAATCACAACAGGTGACCTTTAAACTTTTTAGATTTAATCAAGAAACAGATTATATTCCTTATTACAATACGTACGTATTAGATATTACTCATGAAGAAGTGATTCTCGATGTCCTTAACCGTATCAAGTGGGACCATGACGGATCTTTATCGTACCGCCGAAGCTGCCGTCACGGTATTTGCGGTATTTGTTCTATCAAGGTCAACGGGAAAGCAATTTTGGCATGTAAATCACGCCTTTTTGATCTTATTGAAGTATTCGGCACAGAATTAACCATTGAACCATTAAGTACGAAAAGAGCACTCAAAGATCTTATTATTGATAAAGAAGATTTTTGGAATAAGCACGAGCAAGTCACCCCTTTCCTTGTTAGTGATATTGATGAAAATCCTACCCTTGAGACTCTTGTTGTCCCTGACGATGCTGAGAAACTCCTAGAAGCCGATTACTGTATTCAATGCGGAGCATGTCATTACTCATGCCCGGCATTAGAAATCAATGATCGCTTTATCGGTCCTGCAGCGTTTGCAGCAGCTTTCCGTTTTGCCGCGGATGTACGTGATGATGCTTCATTAAAGCGTCTTCATGTGGTCAACGAAGAGGCAGAAGGTGTTTGGGATTGTGTCAAGTGTATGGAATGCGCCGAAGCATGTCCAAAAGATGTTAATCCGATCGAAAAAATCACCAAATTGCATAACATGATTTTCCAAGCAGGTATTGCCAAAGACAATGTTGCAACACGCCACGCAGTTGGTTTTGCCCACTCCATTCAAAAACACGGATTACTCGACGAAGGAGAGTTGGTTCGTTATTCTGAAGGAAATATCGGTGTTCTAAAACACATGCCCGAAGCATTTGAAATGTGGAAAAATGGTAAAATCGTTATGCCATGGAACATGCCTAAGTCTAAAAATCTTGATGAAGTCAAAAAACTTATGAAATCTTCATCTACCGTCAAATTTTAGGAGTAACCATGGAAAAGCTTAGATACGCACTCTATACCGGCTGTACTGCCCGCGAAAGTACCCCTGAACTTCTCAAGTCCACCTTGGCGGTTGCTGAGAAATTGGGAATTGAACTTGTGTTATTGGATGAGGCATCATGTTGTGGTGCATCCCACTTACAAGACTATGATGATTTGCTTTCATTGGTTCTCAATGCACGTAACATTTGTTATGCTGAGAAGCTAGGTCTTACAATGGTTACCATCTGTAATACCTGTCAACTCAATACGGCAATGACCAAACACCGTCTTGATACCAATCCAGAGCTTAAAGCAAAAGTCAATGCAAAACTTGCCGAAGTAGGATTAGAGTACAAAGGGACTTCGGAAGTAACGCATTTCTTATATGCGATCATCCAAGACTACGGCTTGGACAATCTCTCTAAAAAAGTCAATGTTCCCCTGAGTCAATTTAACATCGCACCATTTTACGGCTGTCACAACATCCGCCCATCAGAACTTCAAAACCTCTCAAATGGTGGTGAAAATCCCTACAATTCTACCTCACTGGACGATCTTATCATCGCATGTGGCGGTAACAATGTCGATTACGATGCAAAAAACAAGTGTTGCGGATTCCATGCGGAGCTTCAATCTCCGCGCACTGCAGCCGTATTGACAGGAAATGCACTTTCTGGTGCCATGGATGCTAATGCTGACTGGATGGTAACACCCTGCCCTCTTTGTCATCTAAAACTCGATGTTCAGCACCATAGTGCATCTAAAGCTATCGGTCGTGATGTAAAACTTCCTATTTTGCATATGCCTCAAATGGTGGGACTTGCTCTTGGTTGCACACCTGCAGAACTCGGACTGCAACACCACGTCACTAAGGTTAATTTCGTATAACAACTGTTCTTTTTTCAAAGGGGGGGATCCCCCCATCTTCAATACTTAAAATGATTAAGATTTCGGGCGAAATATTTTGATAACATTTTCATTACACTCTAAAAACGGACCTTCTATAAGATCGATACAATACGGCACCGCAGGAAAAACAGCATCCAAACACTCTCGGATTGATTTTGGTTTTCCTGGTAGATTAATAATCAAACTTTTGTCCCGTATTCCAGCTGTTTGCCGTGAAAGAATCGCCGTAGGAACATACTGCAAACTCACAGAACGCATCAGTTCACCAAACCCTGGCATCATTTTTTGACAAACATTTTGAGTAGCTTCTGGTGTAACATCACGCAATGCAGGTCCTGTTCCACCCGTTGTCACTACCAAACAGCACCCTTGCACATCGCATAATTCTATCATCGTAGCTTCAATCGTCTTTTGATCATCGGGAATACAGCGATAAACAATTTCATGTTCACTTTTTAAATACGCTTTCATTGTATCTTGAATCGCTACACCGGATATGTCTTCATAAATCCCCGCACTCGCACGGTCTGATGCCGTGATAACCCCTATTTTAATCATTTACCCTCCTGTAGAAAATGATTTCCTCTGCGAACCGTAGTCACTGTCGCAGAAGGTAAAAAAAACTCTTTTGCTCCTGAGACGTCGATAATTTTATCTTCGAAACCCAAATAAACCTCAATTTTTATCCCTTTATCTACAATCTTTTGGATCAGCTCATCATCCCATACAAAATTCAAGAGTTCATCAAGCTCATCGACGGTTCCGGTTTTTATTTCAACTTCTTCTACCCAATAGGGAGCAAAACATCCCTCTAAAAAACGGAGAAGATAACTTTGGCTATCCGTTGAAAAAGCAGTAAGCTGAAGACGTTTAAATGAGGATTTTTTGGTTTGAAAAAATGCAGGGGAAAAAAGTTGTAAGGTGTCTATACGGCTCTTAGAATTTACCGCATGCAATGCCGCTTTGATCGCACCATAGCTAAAACCCGCAACGGTATAGTCACTCTCTCGTAAAAATTGTTCAAAAAAACGGCGATCATTGGTAAGTGAAAAACCGCTATAAAACGTCATTCATAGTCTCTTTTGCCAACGATTTTGAAATTTGCTCATATTCGCTCAAGATTGTTTCAAGTTTATCAACGCTATTGCTATACTGTTCTAACAATGTCTTGATCTCTAAATACAATCGTTCCAGAAGAACATTACAATCGTTTTCAGCCGGTAGAAGTGACGTTCCCATCCCATATTCATAAATCATTGCATGAACCAATTCACGCGCGGACGTTACATCATGGGATGCATTAGAAGCATGTTCACCAAATCGAAGATCACAAGCAGCAATTCCGGCTAGATGTATCCGTATCTGGGACTCGATTTCATGTTTGAGCAACGGTTCAGCACTGGGAGGGGTAATGGTTTCATTGCTCAAAGTGATCTTTTCATAGGGGAGATCGGACCACGTAGCCGCAAATACTTTACCCGCTTGGTAACGGGCTTGATAGTGGCGCTGCTGCGCTGAGAGCATTGCTATTTTTTTCTTACCGAACATCACTTTGTCTTTGACTGCCAAAAAATGTTCCATTTTTACTTGAAATTCACGCTGACGCAAACACAGCAAGGCCGCTTCATTAGTGAGTGCCGCAAGAGAGGCGCCATTAAATCCTACCGTCATTTTAGCAATTTCATCAATGGAAAGCTCATGCGGAATATTATGCAGATATTTTTCCAGTATGGAAGCACGTTCACTCGCAGTTGGCAATTCAACAAACACACGGCGATCAAACCGTCCCGCGCGTAACAGTGCGCTGTCCATCACTTCGATGTTGTTGGTTGCTGCTATAACGACGATTCCGGCCGTCTCTTCAAATCCATCCATTTCAGTAAGGAGCTGGTTAAGCGTTCCTTCACGCTCATCATTACGTCCACCGTCACGTTTTTTCCCTACCGCGTCAATCTCATCGATAAAGATAATAGAAGGAGCATTTTTTTTGGCTGCAGCAAAAAGTTCATGAACTCTCTTCGCACCCATCCCCACATAAATATGAACAAATGATGCACCGCTTTGATAAAAGAAGGGAACATCCGCTTCTGCTGCGACCGCTTTGGCAATCATCGTTTTTCCAACACCAGGAGGTCCTACGAGTAAAATACCGCGCGGCATACGGGCACCGAAATTGTAGTAACGTTTTGGATTGCGTAAAAAGTCGATAATTTCTTCAAGCTCTTCCTTGACATCGCTGATCCCGCCAATATCACTAAAGCGTACGTTGGATTTAACCGGAATCACTGAAGCATTACTTACACTCTCAGGCTCATGTGCTTTTACTGCAACGACTTCTTCATTAAGCTGCAAGCTTCCAAACGTAAAACGTCCTTTGTAAACCCATCCCAATGCACCAATAATACCACCCACAATCAAGATAAAAACAATCCAGCCATAACTTTTTTTATCTTCAATTTTTAATTGAGAAACCAATTCCTGAGACAATTGAGCAGATTGAATTTTAACAACGCCATAATCACGTGTAGAAAGATACACGTATTCACCATCTATCACGGCATGATCAACTGTTCCTGCACCAATCAGATGAGATGCTTCTGCTAAAGAGACCGTATCGGTGGTATCTCGCAACAAAGCATATACTAACAAAATAAGAATTATTCCACCCGATACAAGAAGAATCAGCTGATTTCGATTAAAATTGGGCCACGTTATGTTCATCTGTTACCTCATAATTTTCGATTTGAATCCAATTCCCAGATAAATCTTCATCCGAATTGACTATTATTTTATTAAAAAATTGGTCTAATCCACTGTAAATACTGTTAGTTTGAGATTCTATTAGAACATCTAATGGAACTTTAACATTTTGGCGAAATGTACGATTGTTTGCTTGTATCAATCCTG
>JAMCPS010000096.1 GCA_023379705.1 Campylobacterota bacterium | reverse complement strand
TTATTGCAAAATGCTTCGATAGAGTTATTGTAAATCTTCTTAGCGTGCTATTTTTTCCGAATTCTGTAGAAAATGATTTATGAGTGGTAAAATTTTCTTAACGTGCTATATATTCCGTTTCCTGAAACGACCCCTGATAGGTTCATTGACCTTTCCTCTTATTGCAGAGGAAACGGCTCCTAAAAAAACGATAGCTATTGTTTATGAAGAGGGTAAAACACCGGATGCGTTGTTTCACAAAGCCTTTGAATATTTTAAAAAGCTGACGGAAACGGGTGAACTAAAATCTGCTGAGTTTGGAACTGCAAAGATCTTTGGCAAGGTAATTGATATTCAAACCGCTACCGACAGTTCAACGGCCGCAAAGTATGAAAAAGATGTTGCTGCAATATCGGTTAGAAATGCGATTGAAACCACAAATGTTCCTTATTCAGCAAGATTTACCATTCTTGCAACGAATCTTTTTTTTGGAGACAAGTCGCTAGGGTATGTTATCAACCCCTATCGAGGGTGTTACCAACACGATTTTTTAGCCAAAGGGATAGAAAAAAAAGGTTTTAAAATCGTCGATAGAAGTGAAAATCCTGATATTACTATGACGGTCGGTATTGATACTTGTATGAGTGAAGAGGAATTCAAAGAGTATGTACAAAAAAATACTGCCCTTAAAATCAAGAACGATAACACAGCAGCAAGTAGTCAACAAAGAGGTCCAAGCTTCGGTGATGATCTAATGCGTTCAGGCTCCAGTGCACAACTGGGTACTCCAACGGGTGGAAGTAATGTTGGAGTGGCAGTAGCAGGCGTGGGATTGGCACTGAATGTGGTGAGTTGGCTAACTACAAAGTCCCCACAAGAGCGTGATGTTATCCGTTATCATGCAAAATTTGAAGGTAAAGATAAAAAAACACTTGATTTTTACCCTATAGTTATTACCACTAAAACCCATAAAGCCGGAGATACAATCTATTTGGGTTCCTATCAAGAAGCGGAAAATCTTCTCTATACCTCTTTACTTGCATGGGACACAGAGGATAAAACATTAATCGAAAAGATTCCGCCAGTTCTTTTAGAAAAGGATGTGTTGAAAGCGACGGAGATGATGGTTGCGACAAAAAAATAATAAAAAGGAAAATCCATGATGAATACAAAATACATTACACTTTTATTGAGTGTAACACTTATAATTGGATGTTCAGGGAACCATGAAGATAATAGCGCCGATGCCATAGTAACGAAAGATATCGAACAAGCTTCATTGAAAACCGAACCGACTCAATATAAGGTACTGGATCTGGAAATGGGGATGGATAAAGAATCATTAATAAAAAAAGGGTTTGATTGTAGTTCCTTGGAATACACAGGTTCTTGTGAAATCTATACCCATCCTGAAGCTCCAAAAAATAGTTACAAGTCAATCAATAATAATGGGACAATAAATGGCATTCAAACCCATTTGGATAAAAATAGCCAAATTTATAAAATAGTTTTAACTTCTAGACATACACATAACGATAATGACATTGAGCAATTTAAACAAACTCTTTCACAATTAGTGGATCATAATCCGAGTATTGATGAAAGTCTAGAAGTAATGAATTCTGGATACTTTCAAGGGGCACATTTTGTGTCGCTCAGTTTTACCGATAAGGCACGACTCTCAGCATATACTGCGCAAAAAGAAAACACTGCATCCAAAGCGGCATCGGATATCAAAAATTTCGGGAAGTAGATCCCGAAATAAATCTAAAATTTAGCCAATTCTTTGCGCACAGACAGAGCTAATGCAGAATACTGTTTATGTCCAAATGCTAGCTGCTCATATCTGTTCTTACTGAGTTTTAGTAATGCTAAATATGTCTCACGGGAAAGCAGCGACTTTAGGGCTCTTTTTGAAAAAGGTACTGCAAAAAACTGCGCGAAGTTATTTTGATTTTTTAGTACAAGTAAGTTACAAAAGCGTGGCTGCAGCCTTACAATTCTCCCTGAATATTTTGAAGTATCAATACTGTCTCGAAGCCAAACCAGTCCATATACATACTCGAACAGACCTTTAATTAGAAACATTTGATGAGTATATTGATTCTTTTCATTATCAATATCGTCTATCTTAAAATCTTCTCGAATCTGATCAATACAGGACCAAGTAGCTATTGATTGAATCAAATAATTGTAGTCAATATTAAAAACGAATGCATTTTTAATATAAACAATTGGTGAGATGAAGGTTTTTTGATCATTCTCATCTGATAACTTTTGTGTAATTAAAATGAGGAAGTTAAAATAATCAGCTACCTTTTCTTCTGTACTGAAAAGAAAAACGATATCGAGATGGTTGGTGTACTTAATATTTTGATGCATAAGAATTCCTTTATGGTAGGATGGCGTTTTAGCGCCGTGCCTGGTAACCGCCGGTGGTTGAAGGGCGGTGATGGTTGGATGCTTTACTGGCTTTGAGCATCGATTGCATGTGTGGTTCACCTGCATCACGTAGTGAGTCATATAAGTCACATATATGAGTTAATCGGAGGTCATGTGGACGGTTTTTGCCACATAAAGCCTTTCGCTGATCTCTGTAGTAGGTGGACCGGCTGATTGGGACCGCTGATCGAATCATATTGGCAATATCTTGATCGACTGTTTTCTCAGGATAAAACTGTCCACCCTTGCCTTTGACTCCAGAAATTATCAAATTAGATGACAAATAGATATCTGGATTATTGGCAATCAGAAGAGCTTCTGATGCTCGAAAGCAGAGCTTGTATTGAATCAATGCTACGATATAAGAACGATGGGGTAGTCTATCCAACATAGCCCGTACAGTATCCCCATTCATATGCCGTCCGGTTTGAAATATATTTGGATTAGGTCGACCTAATTGGTCTTTGAGTCTTTGAAAAAACTCATAATCAGTTTTTACAGGAATTGTTATGTTTTTTAAACGCAGCGATTTAACCAATCCAGAGAAGTTTGCTATATAGTTTTCAATCGTTACAAGAGCCATCATTGCGGTTCGTTCTTGCAAAAATTGAGCAATTATTTCGGGTGTCATAGCACTATTAAGCTTCTCGATAAATCCTTCAGCATCGAGAAATCTAGTAAAATCTTCGAGTATTTGCTTACGCTTTTCCAATACTGCATGACTATGTGCCAGACCGTCAAAACGGGCCTCTCCTATGCGTTTGGTGCCCCTTGCATCGATTCGGATGAGGGCATCTTTGATCTGTTTTTCGAAAGTACTTCCCTTAAGATTAGCCATTTTTGCGCTCCAAAAAACGGCGAATTGTGGAAGCTGAGGGAAGATTTTTTGCAAATAAATACTGCTTTCTAAGTTTAGTATAAATTACTCTTTCACCCATTCCGATTGCAGCATTGATATCAATGTCTTCTTCATATCTTCTAAGTGCAGCGGCTGTTTTTGGTTTGAATCCAGAAAAGCGAGACTCAGAAAAGACGGTCTTTGTTTGGTCACTAGCTATAATTTCCAGCCATTTCCGGAGTTGATCCGGTGTGGCACCTGGGTTGTTTTTGAGAAATCCGTGAATGCGCCCGGCGGCATTATATAAATCGTGAATCATGTAAGGCTCCTTGAGTTTTAATTGTGACTGACTGAACGGTTTAGCGTTTAAGCATTCGAAAATTGACAGAGTGGTGAGGCTTGACCTCACATGTATTGGGATATTCTAAACTCCACATTCACCCTCCCGTGGAGGTGACAAGCAGGTTAAAACAGTAGGCGTGGTCAGTGGCTTGTATATGCCATCTGCGATTTTAAAAATCGCGAAAAAAGGGTAAGAAAGCTGTTTTAGATTATGTCATGTGTGGTAGTCTGATAGCAAATATGGACTGCAAAAAGACGAGTTGCTATTTTTAGTTAATGTGGGGATGTCACAACGTGCAGAGCGTTGCGTGCTTCACTATGGTGAAGCGGATTTGTGGGAGTTTTGAAGCAGGTTAAACACGTCAAAACTGCCTATGGAATGGAATTGTACCCATTTAGTCAACGGTAATAGCCGTTGCCGTCTCTGTTCCTTCAGATATGTGTCAACTATTCTTAGAATTGAGCTAAAACAATAAAAAAAAGGAAGAAATATGAGGGAATTTGCATAAAATATTTTCATTGTAAAATGAAAAAAAAATATTAAAGAGTAGTGAAGTTTTGGAAGGAAATTGAATGATAAGGAATAATATCCTAATAAAAAAATTCCATGCAAAATGGTTCTGTAACTTTTGATTTTAAAACCAATGCGTTACTGCATAGTGCACATTAAAT
>JAMCPS010000095.1 GCA_023379705.1 Campylobacterota bacterium | reverse complement strand
CTCATGTAAATGCTGCACAAAATAAAACGGGCTATTCGATCGATGACGTTCCGGAAGAGTACCATGAAGCTATCCGAAAAAGAGTTAACTCGAATTTTGGAACTTCACTACCACATGGTTGGCACCCATCAGATAAAGAATCATTCTATGCCGCTATTGAAGACGCAGTAGTCAGCAAAGCAAACAGAGCGGTTCGCAAAAAACTCGGTAGATCAGTTTCCGGAGAAATGACTTTTAAACGATTTTTTGCACTTCCAAAAATACAATCTGAAATAAAAGCTCAGTTGGGTATGGAGGGCAGTTCAAGAAAAATTCCATTAGTCTATGACCCAAAAGACGTTGAGCACTTAGTGTACGATCCGATGATCAAGCATTTGAGTAATAAAGAGCTTAAAAGACTTAACGATGAAGCCGAAGAATATTTACCAGGAGGCAAGCGTGAAGAGCTTGGAGAGGAAGCGGCGAAGCGTGTAGTCGTCCCTGCTATAGCATTGCTCTTTTCAATTATTGGCGGACTTGGGCATACACTGAAAATCGTCTATTTGCTCTACCGTGGTGAACGTGCACTTTCAAATAAACAGTTTTCAATCTTTTGGTCTGTAATGATTATTGCAATGGCATTTATGCCTTATCTGCATACCAACACTGTCGTTGAAAGCAAGCCCTATCAGATACTTTCAGAGGATATGAAAACAGGTACTCACTTTATAATCCCATCGGTTGCTGAATGGATCATACGATCTGAGGCAATTGTTTATCCGATCAACAATTGGATCCGGGTGAACGTTTTAGTCGATACTAAATTTGGGACTTCACGTAATTAAAATACAAAGGTTAACTATGCAAAACATATCTCACATAATACTTTCCGCCATCCTTATGATGGTGGCGACCTCATCGCTCTCTGCTGACTCCATACTGCATGTTAAAACCAACAAAAAAAGCATGGTTGGAGATCAACCTATCCCTTTTTACTTTTGTGGCTAGTGAGGTTTTCATGCGGCGATTTCTTTTCCGCAATACGGGCAAAACTTGTGATTATTATCCTTTGGTCCGCCATCCATGAATTGATGATGCTCATAACAACTTGTTTCCCAAACATTTTCGTCAATCATCGATTGTTTCCATACGCATTTTTCACGATCTGGTCCATCTTCATTCCCTGCCATTGCGTCGTATGCTTCTGTGAGTGCGCCCATTAGTCGAGGGTTCTTAAATGATGCTCCACCGTCACGGCAAATACGCACCATCATTCCAATTTGAGCACCCTGCTTTCGGACGCCAAAATAAAGGTCTCCGTTGCCGGCATTAAAAGCATACAGTTCATGCTTGTCATCATTAATGCTGTCTTTGTCGTCATCACTTGGGTAAGTTACGGTTTCTGACCATTTTTCGCGCATGGGATACTCCACCAAATATATATGAGAATATTATACAGAGTTTAAAATCAGAAGTCAACACGATATTCCCGTTTTAATTGTATTTTATTTACTTTATTCTGTAGATAAAATTGATTGTATAAATCATACTTTTTTGTTGATTTTCTAATTGTACTTATGGGCTGGGAAATAAGTGTTTAAAGTGGCTTAGTTTTGGGCTTTCTTAGTTATTGTACTTTTTTCTTTCGAAAGAAACGCTTGTATCTATGACAGATCTACTTATATCCTCTAATGTCAGTTGTCTTCCCGCTTTAGGTCTAATTTCAAACAGTATCTCGATTACTTTCCTCTTTTCTTTAACCTCATGATACAAAACACTTACCTCCGTTTTCTCACTTACTTCATTTACTGTTGGAATCAAGATCTTACGTTTAAAATCTGCATACAGCCCATAGCCCTCTTCAACTTTTAAATGCTTCTTGAGATCATCAACTTTAAAAGTAATCGTTTTATGTTTTCTAAGTAATCTGTAGAGTTGAAGTGATCGAGGATTTTTTAAACCATCTACACTATTGATTTGAATACTTGCAGGCCCTTCTTGTATAAATTTTAAAATAGTCGGGTTTATCTGAATAGTTATTACCCCGTCTTGATCAAATGCGTACTCCGTAAACCACACATATGCTTTATCGGATTCTTTGATCGTTTTACCAATGATTGTATCTATGAGCACGATCACCTCATGACGGCTGACACAAGAGGTCAATGAAAGAATCTCAATTTCTTTAACAGCTACAACCCCTTTTTTATTTGATCGATTCAAAAGAAGCATGATCATCTTCATCTCTTCAGATGTGAGCCCGGAATCAAACACTATAAAATCTTCAGTTATAACAAAATCGTTTTTCTTCATCTATGACTCCGATATTAAATGTGTCATATTGTATCAACTATGACGCGGCTTGTCAAATTGTCATAATATCTATTGACATATCTCTTGTAATAATGTAATATATCTCTATTAGTATCTCTTTAATTATCTCTTTAAATTGGGGTTAAAATGTTCAAGACTATCAATGAGCTCATCGACGAAACCGGTTACGATTTCGATGAAGGGGCAAAACGAACTCAATATGCCAAAGGTAAACGTTGGCGGCTTATCAATAGCACTTTGTTTGTCTCCGAAGCACTTCTTTCGGATTGGGTAATCTATGCGAAAGTAGTGGAATTGCAACCACAATACGATCCAACTCTATCGGCATAACATTTATGAAAACAAATCTCGAATCATCGGAATTGGCAGCATTGGATCACGAAGCATCTTTGGTTAAAAAGCTTCTCGATCGAACAAATAAAAAGAAGAGTAAAAAGCAAAAAGGAGACAAAAAATGAGCACTGCTGAGAAACAGATAACTTTGGTTGAATTCAACGCAGAGAGCGTGTATGTGCAATACAACGATATGGATTCCGAGAGTATTTCTTACAATAAAGCAAAAGCTATTTTCAAAGATCTGAAATACAAAATTCGCTATTCCTCGTGTGGATCCACTAAAGCTGTAGAGTTTGGTAATACGATCAGTTCACGCAAATACCTTGTTACCCATGACACTATAGAACCTAAACCACGCACATCTTTATCAACCAGTGGGAAAAAAAGATGGTAAACGATCTTGAGCGCATAAAAGGATTATGCAAAATCGAAGCGGAGGTCATCAATATGATGTTTGAGATCGATGAGCAGCACGGTATCGCAATGCTACTCAACACAACCGACTCATTTGAAACGTTTCTACGTTCACAAAACAAATTGTTTATTCGTGCATTGAGTATTGAATATCGGACATTCATCACAACGCTGCTCACCTTTATAGATGAGCCGTACCGTGATGTAGCCACAGCAAAATTGATTAGATCATAGTACATAGAAGGGGATATTAAAATGTTGATCATCGCGATTAAACACGTTCCTTATGGGAACCAAATCGAATGTACAAATATCTTGGCCCATTCAATCGATGAAGCCGAAAGATATTTACGTCTGTTAATGGAACGTCAATATCAAAATAAGGATCTTTCCATTCTGCATTCTTACCAGGTTGGAGAACCATCCACATTTTCTATTTCATCGAAGGATGAAAACGGCAATCCAACTACCCTTACATGGAACAACAAAGAGAAGACAAACGGCGGATTTGTAAAGTATTGGACCGAATTGCCTCTGTCTATTAAAAAGAAACTACCAAAGGTGAGTGCATAATGGATTTAGTCTTGCTTTTTTTCATGGTGATAACAGTATTCTCGGTTATCGCTGCTGTAGTTACCCAGCTAAAGTCTAATCGTAGACTTGAAACATTTTATATAAGAGACATGCAGTGGTTTGAACGACAAAACGATATTGTCAATAATTTAGAAGAATATTCCAATGCTCAAGATGAGATACTTTTTCTCCTTACTGATCTGATGCACAATCACGAGGTGAAGCTCTCTAACGATGAAATATCAGAACTCTTTTTAGAAGCTCGGATGTTAACCAAACACTATTTGGGGTCATCGGTTGCAAAAGAGGATTTGCTTAAATTTATTAAAAAACTAAGAGACTGGTTGCTCTCCGGAAATTATGATAAACTACCTGTATTAAAGGATGAGGACTATTACGATGGAAAATAAAACATTTGATAACTCAAAAGTTTACCTGCAGTCAAAATCATCAGAGGGCTTAATACATGAATCTGTTGTCTATACTGAAATTTCAAAACTCTATGATGTCGTTCAAGAGGTTGAAAAACTAAACATACACCTGCAGAGAGAACTTGAACACTATAAAAGCCTTATGCACTGGCATGGGAAAGTCATGCCAATAAATACTTCATCTAATACAGAAGCAACAATACGTGATATCTACAGAACATATAATGATCTTTTTCGCGGGTTGGAAAATAACAGTGAAGATCCATTCAAATATCAGTGGTACCGTGTGATCGATGGCGATATTAAAGAGTGGACTATCATAAAATATACCTGTGCTGAAATGGATATTGCACCTTACAATACACAATGTTGGTTTAAAGCAGAGGGGACGAGAGAATTACCTAATAGCGAGGACGTTTCTCTTCATCAAAAAATTGAGGAACATCTTTTAGAACAGATGGATTACCCATGTGTAGCCACACATGAAGAAGTTACAGCTCACATTAGGGATAAATTTGGGTTTGAGGCCGAAGGTCATGAAAAATAAATATCTCAAAGCCTTTTTATCAGGCTTTCTGAATCCGTTCGGCCAACCGACATATCAAGATATGATTTCTCTTCCCCCTGGTGAAATCACTAAGAGAATCAATAAAAAGATCGCTGAGAATAGAGAGGAAACAAATTCTATGATGGAAGAGTTAAATAAGGCCGTAAAACGCTCTAAAAAGAGTTAACCGCTTACCCTAACCTAAATCTACGGTATCTCTCCCATTGCCGCAATAGTTCCCTCTCACACGTTGAAGTTATAGACATATTCGATATCGCTCTTTTTGTTTCAATGACTAATACCATGAAGGGTATTAATAAGAACGTAATCCAGTATAAAAAATGGATCCAACCCCTTTTTAACATATTAATGCCCCGTATAATAAATCGGCATAAATTCAAGCTTACCCGGATACTCTCGCAAATAATGTTTCGCACCCGGATCAAGTACATCTCCGCTGCCAACCATTATCCTGCGGATCTTCATCCCATGAATCGGGTTTGAGTCCAAATACATCTGGCAATCACCATAGAATTTACGCATCAGCTCTTTGTCTATTTTGAATTCGCCGCGCTCTTTGTAAAACTTACACTGTATCAACGCATACTCATTGTATTTGGTAGCTATGAGATCGATTCCGCCATCCGCAACGCCAAGATGCCACCGTTCCTCCACTTCATATCCAAGAGCTCTAAAATATTCTGCGCTGAATATTTCAAATTCTTTACCTTTATCAAATGCCTCATGATCTTCATTTGGCTTACTTACCGTAGCAGGTCTATACCCTTTCAAGGCTGACTCAGACATCTTTTTATCAGCCGGAACTCGATCAGGAGAGAGATATTCCATAATGACATTCAGAGTATTGATCACCGGTGGTACATCAAGATAAATACCCTTCACCTTATCAAAACACACTACTACCACATTGCCGGCAAAGTAATGGTCTTTGATCTTTACATGAGTGCTATTCTCAAGCCCTGTAGCTTTAGAAAAGAATATCAGATCATATCTCCCCTGCTCTGCTATATGAAACAACGTTTCAACCGGGATAGAGGTCGTTTTAATATCACCAAAACTCTTTGCAAGCTTCTTGGCGTGCTCTTCATCGATAAAACGTTTGATCTCGGATCCAATAGCAGCACGTTCATTGATAACGTATCCATTTATCCCTTTATGCTTTAAGACCCTAGAATTGGCTTTTATTGATTCAATATAAGCTTGGGGGTTGTTAATCATTGATGAAACCTCTGTGATCAACAACTATCCCTTTTTGGGGGAGACCAAATTTAGTATAAAGAGATTTTCCATACAATCTGTAGTCCATAGAGTCTTTATGACGCTTCATTTCATCAAAAACATGTTCATAAGGTATTTTTTTAAACTCTGCTATCTCTTTGCATTGAAGAGCTTCGTATGCCGACATATTTAAAGTATGTTTTGAATTGGTCTTCATAAATGCGAGAATATCAGCCTGCTGATTAATATGAGTGGCACTACTTTGCATGTTATCTCCTTTGATCTATTTTGAAGCGGCTACAGCATCTTGTTTGACCAATGTATTGGCCATTGGGTACTTTGCTTTTGAAAGCAACGGTGTTGGGGTACCATACAAATACCCTTGAGCATAATCGATCCCCATTAATTTTGCGATTGACTCGATTTTGTCATTCTCGATATGTTCAGCGACAATCGGTACGTTATAGCTTTTCAAAAGATCTACAATGATCTGCAAACGGCGATGACCGCTTTGAGAGATCACTGCCGCTTTCAAAAATTGGCCATCAATTTTTACATGGTCAAATCGAATGCTCTCAAGACATTCAATATTTGCCCCACCTGTCCCGAAATCATCCAAGACAACCTTCGCTCCAAGTTTTTGTATTTCAGTAACGTATTCACAAAGCTGGGCAATATTTTTGCCTATATTACGCTCAGTAACCTCGAAGTTTATATGATTAACCAGATTTGGGAATTTTTTGAAAAAAGCTTCAATATAGTGAAAAAATCTTTCTGTAATAGAACAGACATCAACATTCACAGATATAATGTTTGAATTGCAGGCGTGTCGCGTTAGTTTTGGGAAGATAGCTTCAAAAAGCTCCCATAGAAAAACAGCATCATCAAAATGATAGGAGAGTTCTGCCGGTGACAATCGTTTCCCGTCAAATCCAACAAATCGTGCAAGGCACTCGTGCATTGCAACCTCGCCGCTTTTGAGGTCAACGATAGGTTGGTAATAAGGGATGATATCTGCGATGAAGTATTTTTTCATTATATTTCCTCAAGCCACCTCCCCCCAGAGCGGCATTAATATTATAGAGCTTGCTTGAACGCTTTGCCGGCCTCAAATTTAGGTACTTTTTTATCAGACGTACTGTAAGTACGGGTGGTTCCCGGAACTGTTCCTGTTCTTCCTTTTTGTAAGGCAGGATAAAAACGGCCAAAACCTACCAATTGAACAGCGTCACCTTCAGCAACGATCTCAGTAACCGATTCGGTAAGCACATCCAATGCACTCTCGATAACATTTTTTGGCATCCCTGATTTACTTGCCGCTCTGGCAATCAAATCTTTCTTTCCAATTTTTCTATTCATGCTCTTTCCTTTATTGTTGGGTTAAAATGGAGATTTACATTATGCCCAAAAGGGTGAGCTCTTGGAATCTTTAATGTTTTTTTCGGCTGCTCTTGAACAACATTTTCTACAACTTTGGTTTCTACCGGCTCTTTTTCCTCTTCTTCTTGAAGTGGTTCGAAAACGGGATCCGGAACTTTTTCAATAGATTCAATTGTTTCAGCTGCTTCAACAACAGCAGGTTCATCTATTGCCGCTTCCTCAACAGCCTCTTCATCTTCAATCTTCACCGGCGATTCATCTACTTTATCATGATCCGCATCGGTTTGCCGTTCAAGTATGTTGTAGAGATTTTCCAACAATACCTCTGATTTTGTTTCAACAAATTGTCCGGAATAATAGTGCACAGGGATAATGTCTCGAAGCAGTAATTCCGTTTCAAGTATTGAGACAGAATATGCCGGGACATCGATCACCGCTTTTTTAATACCGGATTCATGGGCAAGATCAGCAATCTTTTTCGAGAGCGCGATATAGTCGCATACGGTATCGCTCCAAAACATTGCGAGCATATCCCATGCGTCTTCTCTTTTGTATTCAACAACAATTGCTTCATCTCCAAAGAAATCTTGTGGATTCAGTGTCAAATTGAGTAACATTCCTTTGCTCCATCATCCGAAATTTTATCTCTATGATATTTTATACCATATTTTAATTTATGTTGCTATAATTTAAAGGTATATTACATCACCGTTCTTTAATTATTGGTAAAAGTATCTCCAAAATTATCGGTGCAAAAATTTTAAAGGGGGCTTCATGCCGGCACGACTCAAAAAGTTATTGATTGCTATTTTGGCAATTTCACCAATGGCGTTTGGTGCTGAATACCTCATCCCATATGATTACGACAACATGGTTCAATCCGTTAAGTCGCAAGGTTATGGGGTGATTTCTCAGACTTCAACATTAAGCACTACACAATGGAATATCGGCGGGACCAACCGAAACTATCGATGTCTCACAATTCCAAAGATCAGCTGCAGTGCCGCAACTACTGTTTTGTATGCGAACGTAAGTGAACTGGTTTTGACAAAACCAGACGGTACTGTTTCCAATCAAAAGGCTATGTTTCCTTTTATCTATGATATCCGATATGAGGATGCTGGAACAAACTGGCGGCTATGCGGTGCAGCGATCGGTGGTGAGATGTATGATAACGTTGCCTACTCAGGTGGTCAGATCACATACACTCCTAACCAATACTCAAATACTTACACATACTTCACTAACGTTGCCATTACAAACTCAACGGCCTACATGACTTTGACATACAATCAAGTTTGTCAATAACCCAAAGGAGCTCAAAATGAAAAAATTGATTCTTTCGGCTTTATTTGCCATTTTTTCAATCGTATCTGCAGACACGATCAATTCGGTCAGTAAAAATCCATCTATGGCCGTTCTTGGAACACAAAGAGATAGTGCAACCGTTATTAACCCATATGTAATTCCGATTGCTGTTTCCGGTGCTGCTTGTAATAGCACAACAGATATCGTTGCGGTCACTTCTGACCATAGTTCGCAACTAATTTGCCAATCCGGTAGCTGGAACGCACTGGGTGGTGGAGCAAACATAACTGCGTTATACCTCCAAGCATATGAACCTGATCCTATGCCAGCATTGTGCCCTAGTGGTTGGAGTCAAACAGACTATCGACGTGTAATCAGTGGTGCCGGAGCGGATAATACTAGGATGTGTTTACCACCAGTCAGTAAAACCTGCTCTGTTATTTATCTCTCCTCATATGAAGTTGATCCTATGCCAGCGTTGTGCCCTAGTGGTTGGAGTCAAGCAGACTATCGACGCGAGCTTGGAGGTAATGGGGCGAATAATACTAGGAGTTGTTACAAGTGCCAATGAATTGAAGTGACAATAACCCAGCAGCCGGATTCGGTTACACAATAGTTTGCGCAGGAATGCCCATCTATAGTGTCACACAGCAATGGTAATTCCTTGGAGCATATTGCCAATCCGGTTTGTGGACAGCGGTTGGGGGAAGCGGCGGCACAATAAAATATTCAGACTGGTCTTCAGCCTATGGTGGGAAATGGAGTATTAAGGTTTATAAAGACCCTTCATCGTACATTAGACTTTACTATGAAGGAATAACAAATACAATTAACTCCTATCAATATTTAGCTAATGGAACTCTAATTGGTACTTCTGCTCCTCAGTTTAATTGTGCAAATCTTGAAGCTACATCTACTGGAGCTTTAATAAAAGGGTATTGTGAACAAGCTGGAGTAAGTATATGGGGAAATGATGTTTCGGCACAAGTTACCCCCGCAGGGGTAACGGTATATAATGGTGTGTCAAAATTATATTTACAATACCCTTGGGGAAATTAGTTACCTTTGTTAGAAGGAATTATGAATCCGGTCCAACTTGTCCGGTAGGTTTTTTAAAGCATTACGTGGGAAGCTACGGAGCATGGTCGAATACATGGACAAGTTGTTATAAATGTAACTAGATTACACCGGCTTACTGCCATGGATAGATTGGTGTAGAGCTATTTGGCCAATTGTCTTTAATCCCTGTAGGGGTAGGAATTAAATATGCATTTCCTACCCCTCCTGATCCACCAACATCATCACACCGTCCATTACTACTTGCAGAAGCACAATTAAAGCCAAGGGGCTTTGACCAATAAAGAGTGGTAATTGTTGGATACCAAAGATACACACCGATATGGTTAGTCGCACCGTCATAGCAAAGCTGATTCCATTGACTCGAACCCGCATAAATTTTTACAGTACACAAACCATCATAAGTGGAAGACCACTGTGCATTGGATACCGCGCCTGCGCCTGACGTAGGCTTCCCCCAAGTTCCGGATTGGCAATTGGCTATTTTACACAAAATACGGAATTGCCTGCACTCGTATAAATAGACATACCACAATAATTTGGAAGATTGCAAGACACCATCCCTTGTGTAGGTGCAGGCAGAGCATCAATCCAAAGCTGACCTCCAACCCAACCTGGAATTGATGCTTGTATCGAGTTCATACTATCGAGTTGCCCCATGCTCGGTATTTTTAATCCCTTATTCGCACAATATTCACCAGCCGCTATAAAAGTAACATCAAATTTCACTCCCATTGAATCAACACAAAGTTGTATGGAACTTATTAAGGTGCTTCCTGTCGGGCAACTGCCCCCGCCAGATACAGACTTCCACGTACCGGATTGGCAACTATGGGCATGGATAGAAGTTTGCTGGAGCCATTGCGCCAACAAGAGAACTTGCTGTGGCTCCACCGTTATCATATCTTAAAACAAGTGAGCCGTTGGTTATTCTCCCTGTTGTTCTAAATGTTGCTGAATTCTGCCCAACACAAATAGAATTATTAGCAACAATCGCTGCTGTTGAGCCGAAGCAATTTAAAGGTAAATCAACAAATCCAGTAGATAATGTTTGCCAGCAAGAATTTCCCCCGGATACAGACTTCCAACTACCGGATTGGCAACTATGGAACGTAAGCCATACATCCCCATGCTGAAGTTGATATTATTTGTAACCCAAAAAAAGATCCTGCATTTTGTTTAACAACAAACCCTGTTTCCGGGATAAAAGCTAAAGATTGCCATCCGGAATCAATTCCAGTATTTGGCCTGTAATATCTCCCATATACAATTCCTCCTATTCTTTTAAAAGCAACATATATTGAATTCGTATAGTAACAAGCATTGTTTAAAAGTCCTGAGTTTGTATCAATTGGCGATCCACTTGTTAATGGAATACTCCACACTCCGGATTGGCAATTAAGGGCGCCAAGGGCTAGTGTAGGAGGTAGAAAAGCTAACACCTACGATATTAATTATAAAATTACTCCACGTAATAGACCCGTTACCAGTACAAAGATTTGAAGTGTTAATTGGAGCAATACAAGCGTTAGTAAAATTCGACCATGTACCTACTTCGAATAGTCTTGCCCCCTGTAAAATAAAATCACTTCCAGATTTTATTACTCTAAATTTTATAGAATTAAGATTACAGTTGGTGTCGCATGGGTATGGAGTCCCAGCGGTCTCCCCAAAAGTTTCTTTATTCACTGCATCATCAAGACTTAACCCCAACGCTCCGCCTCCACCAACCGAAGTCCACACACCGGATTGGCAATCGGCTAGTTAGCCCAATAATACATCACGCTGTTTAGCATAATACCTACATGTGAAATATAATATAAATTGGAGCCATCACTGCATCGTGCTACCGTCCCCGTTTGCCACCAACAAGTGCCGAGTGTTCCAGATACTACAGTGACTCCAGTTCCATTTCGATATGACAAATTACCTACAGAATCCACTCCATAGTCCCTACAATTTGTCTCTGGTTGAATACATGGTGTAGAGCCACTTAATAGTCCAATCGTTTGCCTCCCCGCATAATCGGCAATTACCCCTGTTGTTATAGCCCCACTACCTCCAGCTTTCTTCCACACACCGGATTGGCAATCGGCTAATTACATTTGATGCAGCTACGTACAAAGTTGTTATAAGATCCTGTTTGGACATTCGCCATGTCAGCTTCCAGCCAACCAATTGGGCAAAGATCCGGAATACCACTATAAACAGTTCTTGTCATATACAGAGTTGAACATGAACTGCTTGGTGCGACACATGTCCTTTCATAATTATTCTGAGCTACATTTTGAACATTTGCATAATAGATTTGGTTCCATGAAACTGGGCAAAAAGCCGGATCGCCAGCCAGGACACTCCTTCTAAGATAGAGTATTGCTAAATTTCTTCCCCCGCCAACCGCTGCCCAAACACCGGATTGGCAATCGGCTATTTAATGCAATGCCGATAATCTTTACGAAATACCCCTCCGTTACTTGCAGCCGATCCATATATTGAAATAATATTCAAATCAGTCCATCCTATAGGACAGACTGGGGGAACGCAGCCGAAACCACCCGCATTGGAACAGGCAGGTTCAATCAATTTATAGGTTGTAGTTGTTGAACAATACCGAGAATATTTTCCCCACACCCCCGCAACATTGCCAGCAGTCATTTGAAATGAGATTGTACCCGCATCAGTCCATCCTACAGGACAAGACGGTGGCGTACACGCTCCCCAGCTTGCTTCAGAGGAGCAAGCTGGTTCTATGACGGTTCCCGCACCACCTCCCCCACTTGCCACCCATATACCGGATTGGCAATTATATAATAATACGGTATTAAATAACTTCCATTACAGAGGGGATATCATACTAATCGAATCACGCTTGCCTATTTCAATCTCTTCAAAATTCAAGGTTGGCTTTGGAGGTTTTTCATTATTATGTAAAAACATTACAATCTTTCTAAGTAGTTGATTTTTTGCCTCGGCCATAGCATCATCACAATTTCTTGCAGTGATCCTCAACCCAACAAAATCATAAAAATCGATAGTACACTTTTTTGTTCTTTTTTCCATGATTGCCGGATAGGCAATCATAAAGTCTCTCACTTCTTGAGGGGCATTCGCTTTTTTACGTTTTTTCTTAGGATCCAGTTTTGATACAAGCTTATACGCTTGTAAATGGGTATACCGCTTGAGCATCGACAAACTCTTATGCCCGGATATTGTAGAGACTTCCAGCATATCTAACCCTTTTTCAAAAAGTCTCGATATCGCTTCATGTCTCAGATCATGAAAATGGAAATCTTCAATACCAGCAGATTTAACCAAACATCTCCATGTACTTTTAATTCCGGACTGGGAATATTGAAACACCTTCCCCTCATTTTTTGGTTTTAGTATATGTTTTAAAACATAAATTGCATTATTAGACAAAGGGACATCCCGCATAGTACCATTCTTAGTATACGGAAGATGTGCAACTCTTTTTTTCCAACTAATATGTTCCCATCTTAGACCAATAATCTCCCCTTGTCTCATCGCCGTTTCAAGAGCTATAACAATAACCGGATAAAGCTCCTCATTTGGATGAGAATACGCTTTTCGCAATAAGAGCGTATTCTCCCTTTTGGTGAGTCTCCTACTTCTTCCGGGAGGAGGCTTTGGTTTTCTCACTTTCGTTACAGGATTGTCAATCTCTATTCCCCACTCTGAAGCGGCAACCGTAAAAAGATGAGACAATAACATCATCTCTAGTTTTACAGTACTGCCCGAAAGTGTCTTTTTTTGATTTTTAGGGTGAGGGTCTGCTAATCGTTTATCACGATACGCAGCAACCTGTAAAGAATTTAATTCTTTCAAGGGTGTATCTTGAAAAAATGCAATCAGCGGTTTTGCTCGATAAAACTCCTGATTCTTACCCTTCTTTAACGGTGTAACCAGCCGAAGGTACTGCGACAATGCTTCTGATAAAGGAGATATCTCGCAAACATTATTGATCATTGCAGTTATCGATTCTCCGCAAAAATCAACATTCTTCGAATCCAAGCTCCGCATCTTTCAATTGCTGCCCAACTCCCACTGAGGCAGTTTTTTGAATAGGTATCACCAACTTGATGATCTCGTCTATTTGTAATGGGGACAATACCCCGCCAGAAGCATCAGCTTTTGTGCTGAAGCGTTCCATTAGCGCATTAATCTCTGCTGGTGAATATACTGATCTGTGCGCTTGTTTATTGTCATTTTTATAAATAGTATCTACTTTTGAATAAAGTTCGAACAGTGCATCATCGCTTTGAAACTGTCTAACTTGGTAAATTTGAGCGTATAATCTATAGATTCCAATTGCTTCTTTTTTTAAAGGGTAATTCAAAAAGAATTTAGCCGACCAACGACCATGACGCAATAATTCAGGGTTGTTGTCTAGGATAACCGATAGATTATTGGCTGTTGCAAAAATAATCGCATCGATCTTAAAACCATTAGGTTCATTCATATCATTTAGAATAGTTAACATCTGACCGAGGAATTGTTTTTGAATAGGACTTCCCTCTTTTACGTCAACCATTTTTTCAAATTCATCGGCAAGCAGAACAAACTTTTTTCCTGCGGTAGACATTTTTTCAAGATAGGAAAAAGTGGTCCATAGACGCTCGATGGGATTATCCATTTCCATAATCATAGGGAGATTAAGCATCAGAAGCGTTCTTTGAAACTGACCTGCAAATGCCTCTACGAAACGTGTCTTACCGGATCCGGTAGGACCAATAAGAAATGCCCCTTTTACTGTTTTACCCTTGGCTAACGAAGTACGTACTTCTCCGGCCCAACTCTTTAACCGTTCAGCTCCGCCAATATCCCTAAATGATATTTTAGGCGTTTCACTATTCAAGTATAGACGATCATAAATAGCTTTTTCTTCGCTAACGCCGTAGAGCTTTTCTTGCCTAGTTAAAATACCGTTTGCATTGTCAAGCTCTTTAATAACAAAAAGTGGTTTGATTTTTTTTTCTGGATAATAAGGTGCCATGAAACCAATATCATCATTCCCAACGCTGACACGAATTTGTTCGTCCGTTGGGAGAATATATATTTCTTTTAGCTTATATACTGTTTTAAGATCGCCTATACTTGAATAGTGAGAATTGCAACTTGCTATAAACCATAACAAATCCAAGCCCTCTCTTTTTCTACACTTTTAAAGATTACTTCTCAGTATTCTCATCGGTTTTACTAACCTGTTTTCGGTAAACTTTAGGAAGGTCAAGCGCTTCTTGACAGAAAGCCCGTAGCGTTTGTTCACTAACTTTAAGACGTTCCCCGTGACGCTCTGTGACATCACCAATAATCTGAACAATATTTTTATAGGGGACATTTTCTTGGCGGAGACGCTTAATACCCTCTTTTAATGAATCAAGTTTCTGCCAAAGCGCAGATTTCAACATCTTCTTATTTTGGTTTTTAGCAAGCACCTGATCAACAATACTATTAAAGTCTTGCTCAAGATTAGAGCCGCTTAGCGGGGCTTTTTTAGCCATGTCTTTTGCACCTTTCCTTTTCGTATAAATTTATTATACTTTATTTTCTGTTTTTTATCGCTTTAAAAGCGCAAATATTCGCTGATAATAAGAATAGCTGTATTCCTTATGAGTTCCTTTATTGTAACACTCAATATAGCGTTCAGGTGTTGAATTAGCAGATATGCAGTCGCTCAAAATTATTGCACCTTTGTCAATATTGTATGATAAATCGGTCAACAGTTTTATCTCATCCCACCCATTTCTCTGAGCATTTAGACTATTTACCTGAACCAATCCAATGTCATAACTTTTTATTTTTGCATTACGTAAAATTGCAAAAACACCTCTTGCCTGATCATAAGATGGCCAAACACTGAAGCTGTAACGCTTTGCATCATATGCACTAACTTTATATGATATACCATAGTGCGATAACAATCTATTTGCCGGCTCTGCTTTTTCTGGCTCTGCTAAAAAAGCAATAGTATTGGCTTTTCCACTAGATTCAGCCAATGAAATGATTTTCATCAATCCAGGATTAACTTTTGGATGGTTTCTTGTCCCATCCAAAAAATGTTTTTCAACATATAATTGGTTTCCGAACAAGGAAAGTCCAAGAAGTAATAACAGAAGTAGCTGTTTCATTCTTTAAAATAATCGTCAATGAACTCGTAAATTTCTCTCATGGATGGCGGTGGGTTTAAATCACCATTCATTTCTGCAATATATAGCTGACGAATAGTTGATACAATTTCTCTTTCTTCATCGGTTATAGCAACAAACTGAATCGTTCTAAGAGCATGTTCTATGTCCTTATTTCCTGTTTTATCTTTTAACATTTTCAGCCATCTGCATAAAATTTTTAGTGGTAATTCGAAAGTTTTTTTTGTTTTTTCATTTAAATAGCTATTGTTATTTTCAGACATTTTTTTCTCCTACTGTTTTAATGTTTCCTAATGCCATTTTTCGTATACGATCCTTTTCCATCATAGTAATTTTATTATTACGCACTAGGAATTCAATCGACTGTTCAAATGTAACAGACTGATCCCCTAATCCTTCTTTAAATGTTCTTTTTATTTCATCCAGGTTCCCTTTTGCAAGAGCTGTAGTTCTCACATCATCTGGTATAAATATCTCAAAAAGAGGGATAACATTTCCTTGCTGATTCGTGGCAAGCCTATGTGCTACTGCAGCTTTTAATGAATTAGCAAGGACATATGGTTCATCTTTATATATGGATGCTAAAACACCAACTGCCTCCAATACAGACTGCCCATGCATTGATGCAAGTACCCAGTGCCCAGAATTCGCCATATCAACTACCATCCGCATTTGTTCGGATGTTCTCATCTCTCCAAACATAATCACTGCAGGATTTTTTCGTAATGAGTGCCGTCTTACCATTTCTGGAAGAGTAAAATCCTCATTTTCTTTAATATCACGCCCAAGCTCAAATGAAGAAACAGGCGAAGTCGTCCCAACGAAAGAAAATTCAATTGGATCTTCATATGTTAATATCAATGCTGCTGTCTGATCTGCAATATGCCCCACTTCAGCAGCCATTGCAGTTGTTTTTCCAGACCCGGTTGGCCCAATATGTAGAATCAATCCCCCACCAGATCGAGGTACTTGAGTATTTATTGTCGTAATAACCGGTTTTTGAACATCGATAGGGTTAACTCCCTCTCCACATTGTATGTAATATTCACCTACAGGAGGAGGAGATTTAATTGCAACCTTTTCAATTATATTTTTTAAATAATTGCGATATATATCTGGATACCCTACATCTTCAAGTTTTGGGACTTCATGTGGTAGATATCGAATAGACAATGTACAGCCATTATTAGAAAAGGAAAAGTTATTACGGAAAATCCCAAGCCCAAATACTTGAAAAGCAAAATCTATTGAATTTCCTATCAGCGCTTCACCATTATTGCCAGGGGAAATCTCAGTAAAACGTTCTACAACCCCTAGAATTTGACCTTTTGTTGGTAGAAATTCATCATCATCAAATCTAACCGGACATGGCAAATAAGCTTTCAAAACAGCTATGGAAATAGGTTGCATTTCCTGAATAAGTATCTCAGTAATGTTACACCCATTTTTTATCCAGCCTTCTCTAATTCCATATAATAATTTTCCATACCATTGCTGATTAGGCGTCAAAGATTCCATAAAAATCTTTTTAGTGTCAACAGCATTTATACCCTTAAACAGTTTTGTTTTCATGTTTATTCCTTTGTTAAATTTAATATATTACAGTGTACCGACAAGACGATGGAGCCTGAGTGGATAGGTTTGCACAATTCACTCCGCCACTAGATACTGCATTATAAATAACCGAACCATATGGTGGTTTAATGGTTGCAGAAATTACGTATGGTTCTCTTGGTGTAGTTGGTGCAGTAACGGAACAAGTTGAAAGATCAGTTGCTCCATTACGCTGTGTGATAATAGGGTACAGCCTTAAAGGATTGCCAAATCCATCAACGGTATATTTATAATCGCCTGAAGCAAGTCCTGTAATAAAACGTCTCCACAATAAAGCGTCACCTGTCGTGGATCGCCATATATTATTAGTATTCAGATTATCGCATACACCTGTCCCTATATTTTTTGAGCAAACAGTAGTTGCTGCAGTTGCAGAATTATCCCCAAAAGCAGTCCAATGCCATGGAATTAATTCATCATCTACTGAGTTCAATCCGCTAGGAGATGTATTTGAGACCTCTTTAGCCAATTTCATATTATATTGGTTCTTTAGCATCCTGGCTACTGCTTCCATTTTCATTGTACTATATGCAAGTCTCTGTTGCCAAACATCTGACAAATTAAGACGATACGTTTTTGTTTCTGTTGCTGGTCCTTGCGTGTAGCTACGAGTTATAGTCAAGATTGGAGTTGGGGTATCAAGCATATTAAAGGCGGCGCCTGGAGTATGATACTGGTTAACTATGCCAGAAGTTGTATCATACTGAAAGCCTGTAAAAGATGGGCCACAAAATAATGTTAATGATGTGCCATTATCTGATGAATGGCGGCACATAGGGGCATATGCTGAGATAATTTTATTTTTTAATGATGCTTGCATCCCAGCACTCAAGGAGCCAAAGTTAATATCATATACAAGCTCACTCCCAGATCGTCTAGGCAATGGCGACGTATTAGCGCAGCTACTTGACCCCCATCCCCATGCCATTGATGACGTTACATCGGATGGGATATCTCCGCATGTACCTTCAAACGTCTCCAATATCGCTATCATACTCTCTTTCATACCCGCTTCAAAGCGGTATGCATTTAGATATTCCTGTTTAACCATGGTATCGTCTGCTACTCGATCACTCCAGCGATATAGGGCTAATGATAGCAGCGCCATAATAGCAAGTGAAAATGCCATTTCTAAGAGAGTAAACGCTTTTTTACTATAGGTCATTACTCATCTCCCTTATAGAGTGTTAGCTGTATATCAAATTTTCCCTCAGAAATGGCAGCATTATCAATA
The DNA here is from genome assembly GCA_023379705.1 of Campylobacterota bacterium. Lineage (GTDB taxonomy): Bacteria > Campylobacterota > Campylobacteria > Campylobacterales > Sulfurimonadaceae > Sulfuricurvum. Next base: position 23,353 of record JAMCPS010000095.1, on the reverse strand, counting down.
TATACTGGACACGCATCCATATAAGGTCTAAATTTATAAAATAAATCTGCTGGTCTTATTTTTGTATATTTGATCTTAATTACGCCCGCTTTTCTTTCAAGAACTACTTTTTCATCTGCAGGCATTTCTATTGCTGATTTAACACAACTAACTGTCAGAGAGCTATCATTCCCTAAGTAAAGTTCACTTCTTGATTTTTGGATCTGATAATCTTTTGTGTTTGTATAAACCAATTCAGATGCCAAAGTTGTCCCATTAACTGGGTAATCATATTCATACCCAATAACCCCTTTCAACTTTAGAATATCACTTTGTACTTCGTAATTTGTGGTAACAGATCGGATCGAAACATGACTATCAAGACGATCATTTTCTTTGATTCTTAAAACGTCCTTTTTAAACTGATCAAGAAGCTCTCTTGAAACAATACTTTTTAAAACATTTATTTCTTCCGGCTTCAATGGCACAACAACCTGTTCTTGTTCTTTCTTTACTTTTTCGGCTTCAGCGGCGGCTTCAGCGGCAGCTCTTTTCATATCCTCAAAAACAGACCAAATATACAAAGAGATCAGCAATACACTGATTGTTACAGCGATAATTGCAATTATTTTCCCATTTCCTTTTGGATCGTATCTTTTTAATAAGGATTCTGCAGAATCCTGTACTTCATAATGATATTCACCCTGAAAGAAACCATCCAATATAAAATCAAAATGCTCATCATTACTTGATTCGTCAATTGAAAGATCATAACTATCCTCAGTATCAGAAGCCTTCAATATAAAAAGTATTCTTTTGTTTTGTGTATTTTCTTCTTCATAAAGCGAGGGAAGAACCTTAAATCCCCTTCCCTCTCCCTTATCATATAAATCTACAACGTATAAATAATACTGCTCAAGCAAAGTAAGATTTTCAGAGTCTTCTGCCGAAATAGCTACACGAACTATTTTTTTGTTTACTTTTACTTTTAAGGTTGTCTTTGTATCAGAAAGATCATCAATTGTTACTCTACCAACATACATTTTAGCCTCTTTCTAATAGCTTATAAAACGTTTATCTGTTTTAATCCCATTCATTGAAACAGATTCTATTTTTTCAGAAACAAAATTGCCACCACCTATCGAGCTGCCTTTTGTTAAAAGCCCTAATGATGTAGAAGCTCTACAACCATTATCCTTGCAGGCTATCCCATTAATTACAAGATATTGATAATTTTGTGGGGCTGGCGGTAAAGAGATTTGTGTTGGCATACCAGATATTACATTGGCAGGACCTGACAAATTAATTCCAGCAATACTAACACCTCCTCTTGGCAATTGTGATGGTGGTGTTAGATTTGGAAGTGAAACCACTGCTCCATTGTTTGCAGCTGGGAGCCTTGGCAAAACTTTTGTATTTTGTGCTTCGGCCTTTTGAGCAATTTGATCTTTTGCACCTTTGGCAATAAAATATTTATCAATATCACTATCGAGATATTGGCTATTGGTTAATTCTGTTGCATTTCCTTCCAAAACCGATGGGTTAGAATTCTCAAGAACATTATTTGATTGTCGCAAAGTTTCAGTTTCAACAGGTTGATCGGCCTGTTGAATAGGTGTATCAGATCCAGCATCCATTAGCATATAACCAATTAGTGATAAAAGCAAAACAAACAATAAAACAAGAATGACTAATTGTTTTTTTGATATCGACTTTTTGTTTTCTGTGCTCATTTACAATCCTTACTTTTTAAGCTGATCGACTTTTAATATAATCAGAATCTCGCTTGATTCATCTACTTGCTCCTGTGCACCAAACAATGCTCCAGCACCTGGTAGTTGGCTCAAGCCAGGCAGTCCTCTTTTGCCATTTCTGTCTTTCTTGATCTTGAACCCGGTTAAGACAATAGTTTCGCCAATCTTAGCTTGTACCGCAAATTTTCCTTTGTCCTTTGGGACAATCGGTAAAGTAAAAGTACCATTGTCGCCAAGGCTAAAGACCTTATCTCCAACATACTCTGCTACAGTTACATCGATTCCAAGGTCAACTGTTTTATTATCAAGATCAACATTTGGCAGTACATTAACAATAAAACCTTCTTGTTCATAAAGAGGAGTAACAGCTAGTTGTGTTGCTCCAGTTGTTCCAGCCATTGTTGATGCTGTTGTTAAATACGGCACCGGTCTGATGGCTTCATAATTAGCTAAAAATCCACTTCGGGCATTAATAGTGCTTGAACGTTCAATTTTAGTGTTTCCATAATCTTGCAGAACAGATAGAACTTGATCAGCCCCTTTAAATTCACCTGCGAAAGAGAAGCCGCCAGATGCAATATTGCTTAATGATGATGTCACTCGAAGGTTTCGAAGCCCAAATAAACCGTTTTGGAATACTGCATTCCAATCCACTCCCGCCTTATAGTTATCATTCAAATCAACGCGAACGATATTAATAGAAATCGCCAATGGCGCTTCTTTCTCTATCTCTTTTTTCACTATGGTTTGAATACGTTTCACATATGATGGTTTGTCTTCCACCATAATATATCCTCTCATGGAAAAATTCAACTTCCCTTTTTCTGAAAGATATTTTTGTAAAACTCTTTCAAGCGCTTCACGATGATTCTCCGTCACAGAAACAGTTGTAGTACTTGAAGTAGAAGCTCCACTTGTTGCCCCACCTGTATTTGCTTGCCCTGCACCACCAGCAGGCGCAGCCCCACCTGTATTTGCTTGCCCTGCACCACCAGCAGGCGCAGCCCCTGTAGCACCACCAGCGGAAGAGCCGCCCGAAGTCATAGAATAATTAAAGTATGCGGATTTATCAAAAATAGCAACTTCATAATCCCTTATTCTAAATTCTTTATCTCTGGTTTCAACCATAGTCATGTCTATACTATTTAAAAATGATTTTAGAGCTTCTTTTTGATCACACCCATTATAAAAAAAAGCTATATTATCTGTTTTTGATGATCTTTTCTGCTCTCCTGTCTTACCATCCGTGCTTGCTAAAATAGGCATAATGGATGGCTGCTGAGCAGAAAAACCTGATGATGGCTGGGTCGGCATGGTTGATGCCACATCGGTATAACGAGTATCAAAAACAAAGGAATAACCAAATTCATCATAAAAGTATTTAAAAGCATCACCAAGCTTTATATTTTTAAAGGAGACCGTTATTGGCTTTTCGCAAACAGATCTTTTTAATGGATCATCATACCGCGTAATATCATCTTTATTTTCAACAACAACCATGCCGTCAATCAATTTGTATTCAATACCTGTCTGTCTTTTAATAACAGAAAGCAATCCTTCTAAATTTCCATTATATGAGAATGTTGCTGTATAGCTGTCGGAGGGTTGAAAAGAATAATCACACGATAAAGAGTTGGCATCACACACTGATTTAATCAGCTTTCGGATACTCATCTCAGATACCGATAATGATAGCCCAGGCTTAGTATTATTTATCTCTACTACCTTTGTATTTTTAGTTTCAACCACTGGTTCTTTTGATGAACACCCATTTAATATCACTGATGCGACTACCGACAACATTAAAATCTGCATCTTATTATCTTTATTGACCATATTCCACTCCTTACAGAATTTCTTTCAACGTCTTAGGACTTGCGTCTACAATCCCAAGCTTGAGTTTACGAATAAAAACCGAAAGCTTGTTTACTCCAACAGCTTTGTTTCCAGTACATGCCTTTGCCTCAATGGCATATCTGTCTGGCTCATTATCCATTAACCATTTTATAAAATGGACATCCGGATAAATATACTCATAAACCGGAGTTTGCCCCTTATACCCAGTTCCACCACAATTAGTGCAGCCTTTTGGATTATGGATATAAGTCTTTGAAGGATTTTCTAGAAAATCTTCTAAAGCATCTTTAACAATATAGGGTAATTCATCTTTAATATTATTTAAATGAGTAACGTTTTTTTTATCTCTATCTTCAATTCTACATTTATCGCAAAGATGTGGAATTAATGTTTGATTGTGAGAATAAAGAATAATTGATGCGGATGTATAAAATTCAACATTAAATACTTCTTGTAATGCTTTCCAAATTTCAAAACAACTACTAATATGAACTGTTGAAACAACAAGCTGCCCAGCGTGGGCAGCTTCAACTACAGAATGAACCAAAGCTTTATCATTCCGAATTTCCCCAATCAAAATACCATCAGGGTCAGCCCGTTTAAATCCTTTTACAAGTTCAGAAAACCCAACTTGTGGTCCATCTTTAGTAATGTATGTTTGATGTTGGCAAATATTTGGATTTGGAATAACATACTCTATTGGATCTTCTATCGTTTCCCATTTTCTAATAGTATCAGTTACTAGCAATTGCGCATTTAAAGTTGTTTTTCCTGAATTGGTTTTTCCTGAGACAAGAAACAGCCCACCTCTTCTTCTAAATGCTTTTTCAATAATTATGGCGTCTTCAGCAAAATACCCTAGTTCAGTAAGTGGCTTTTTCTCAAGAGATGTTTTACGTATAATACGACCGGCAAGCTCTTCATCATGCAACCCACCAGTTGGAAGCAAAACCACCCTAAGATCAATACCACCACATGTTTCAGCTAATTCAATACGACCATCTTTTATGGCTCTCTTATCATCTGCAAGAAATCCACCAAAGGTCACATTCGCAGCAAGATTTTTAAAGGCATATATTAAATTTCTACCCTTGTCGATATCCAGTGTATATTTACGCTGCAAAAGCAGAACACCTTTTATCCTGAAAAATACAAAATAATCCGTAGCTTTAGGGACAAGATGAATATCGGAAGCTCCTTGATCGCATGCGTCTGACACCAAATCGTGCACTGAATAAGGCATATCCCCGCCGAAAGTACCTTTCGATTCATGCTCTCGCCCATTATCAGTCATATTTTTTGTTAGAAGATCGTACTCATATTTCGAAACGATGACCTGTCGTTCGGTAACATTTAATTTTGGGAAAAAATCTAATTTTATTTTTTCACCATCATAGTAATAGTACAAATTTCCATTTAATGGATCTTTCTTGGTTGTTATCTTTTCTGGATATCCGACTACAATATTATTAACCCATGGCTTCATCAAGCTAACAATAATATGCTTTTGTCTTTTGTAATTCATATAATCAAGGCTTTTGGCCATAATATCAAGTAGATGCTGATCACGATTATTATTTTGGATCTGGGCAATACCTTGAATATCTTTATCGCCAATACTACGTTTTATCTCCATCGAGATATAGCCAAATTCTTGCCCAGAAGTAGGTCTCATAGGAAATCTACGGATTGCTTTAAATAGGTTTTCTTCAGTAACGACTCTATTCTCTAATAAAATATCGCCTAACAAATAAAGCTCCCCAGATGTTTTTCGCTTCATCTGTATTTCCAACGCTGCATCGATTTGAGGTTGTGTTATTAACCGTTCCCTCAAAAGCAGATCACCAATTCTATATTTTTCTCTAACAACCGAAGCATTAGGCTGTGCTTTATTGACAACAATTGTATTTTGTTCTGCATGGTCAATCATATGAATATTCCTAATAAGTTATTTCTTTAAACCCGCACGGGTCATATTTTCCATTAACAATGGATATAAGATTAAAAGTTATATCCTTGCCAGTAACAAACTTTTCTGGTAAGGCACTAGAAAGGATATAGCGACCATAAGCTGCTGGTGCGGCACAATTTAATGTTGTTGATGTAGAGTTGGCATAGACACTATCTATACTTCCAGTTGTTCCAGCTGCTCCCAGGAATGTATACAAAGTGGTCGATTGATTATAATTAATACAAGCAGCATCGCCTGCGTTATAGGCCAATTTCATTTCATAACTTAGCTGGCGACAAACTTTTGCAACTGCGGTATCAGCATTTCTTGCCATTGTTCTTTTATCGTCAATACTGTCAGCCCCGTTATAATTTATTTCATACGCATTAACAAGCGTATTGGATGACGATGTATAGCCACCCGATAAAAGATGAATTGAACGATTTTTAGTAATGGTTGACATCTGCAAAGACGCAACCACACCAAGTATCATTGATAAAAATACAAATACCAGCGGCATTTTTTTAACTACTTACTGACAAAGAATATTGTTTTTAGTAATCGTAACTACACTTCCCGCTGGTGTTGCCGCCCAGTTAGGAGAAGAACCATTGATTTTTGTAGCCAATAGGCTTGCAACCGTCGTTGACGACAATGTATTTGTTGTAATAGTTGCCGTTGTAGCTGCCGCAGGACAGCCATATTGCCAACCGGCAACATCTCTAGTGTTCCCCCCCATTTGGTTTGATACAGCCGTTGCAGCAGGTATCATAGTACCAGCATTATATGCTGGATAAGTTCCGCCTGAATCACCAGCTGCTCTTTCAACAGCACCCATTACTTGCATAGCCTTACTGTATTCATTGTTAGCGACTGTCGGGCTGTACATTTTGTTAAAAGCCATCAGACCAACAGTAATAACAAGGCCGCCAATAACCAATACGAATGCCAATTCAGTCATCGTAAAACCTTTTCTAAACCCTTTTCTATCTAGTGTATGATTTAACATAACATTTTCCTTTTAATTATTTGATTTTGTGACAAGATAACCATTGATTTGGCGGAGCCCCTCCTTTATATTTGTATATCATCATTGGCTTACCAAAGATGTTGACTTCATAACAAGATCCATTACAATAATCACAAACTGTAATATTGGGATAGCAACCACTACCGTTGAGAAGTTTTTAACAATTTCACCAATAAGCTCGCTAAATTGACGAGCCTCTTCAATCTTCTTTTCTTTTTTTTCATTCAACATTGGGTCAAATTGCCCATAATCCATTGCTAATTCAAGGTCAGCCATCTCATTAGGAGTCAAGAACTTACAATCTGAAAGCAGCTTAACAAGTTCTGCAATATCCCCTCTTCCCTTTTCTTCCATTATCCCGAATTGACGCCGAAGCATCGGTATAATATCTTTACTTGAGAGACCAGATGTATACATTGTTTGTGCCAAAGAAACTGCTAAAAGTGAATCTAGCTTTTGATAGATTTTTGAAAGTATTGGTACCTTGCGTGGGAATACAAAAAAGGCTGTAATTAATAAGACAAAAAGGATCATGTTGATCACAACAAAATGATCAAGAATAAATAGTGTAAAAAATGAAAAATCAATGGCTGAACGAGCCTCCCCAAGCTTTGAAGCTATTGAACTCAGAATCATTGTTATAGCTATAAAAATTATCATAGGCATAGTTAGTGCGGACTTGATACGATTATAATTTCTCATTGAGATTTTACGGATAGGCGCATACTCTTTTAAAACTGTACTAGCAGAAAGACCTTTTTGATCTGCAATTCTTAATAATGAAATAATTGCAGGATCCACATAATCAGCATAAACATTATATTTATTTTGATTTCCCTTTAGTCTCTTCGTTATATTTCTTAATTCTTCAGAAGCAAACGGCTTAACACTCGCTAATTTTGACGCATAGGCGTTAATAACCATGGATACATCAATTTTTGATGTAGCAACCATTAATTCTGATTCAAACAATACTTCCTCAATCGTTTCACGGTTAAGGAACATGTTAATTGCTCTGATAGGGTCAAAAATCATTTTTTATTAGCCTTATCAGTTTTAACAACTCTTAACACCTTCGGAATAGCAGGGTCATTGCTTTCTCTTACAATTTCGATTGAAAACCCAGTAACTTGCTTTAGATATTTATTTAGATGATCAATACTTTTAATCTTAATACGAGCTGCTGGGATGTTTATTTCATCATCACAGAAATAGGTTTCACCTGTTGCTTGAGAAAGCTTATTGAGAAGCGAAGAAAGTGTTGTTGGCATAGCGATGCTAATCCCTTCAATCTCTTTTTCAAACTCGACTTTTTCAACAATGTCAATCGTTTTTGGTATTTCAACAACCTTAACGATTTCGGGAACACTTGTGGTTGATGCTGTGACATTTACATCGACCACTTTTGTCTGGTTCACATCATCTGTAGTAACCTGAGCAATATTGACATTTTTAGGGAGTTTGACAAGGATTGCTTGTCCACTGTCAACCATGCGTTCCGCTTCATTCAACGTTACCTTTTCCGAAGCATAGACAGATGTAAATGCAAGAGCGGATAAGGCAATATAAGCCATTTTATTTTTCATTAGTTCCCCTTTATTGAATGGTAATTTTTGATGCTTCTTTGCCGCCGGTTTTAATACCAACAGCTTGTCGCCAATATTGAGCAGAAGCACTGCTTAGAGACTGACTATTACCTCCATTGTATGCGGAAGGCAATAGCATCGTATATGAAGCCATAGCGGCCCATCCGTAATACACAACAGATGCTACAAAACCACCCATAAACATTTTCAATCCATAGCTAAAAAAGTCTTGCTCGCGTTCACTAGTTCCTCTTGATTGCATTTGCTTAGCGGCCATGTGATACCCAGCAACCACACCGCCCATCACTGCAAAAATAGGCAAAAATGCGTTTAACATCATGGTAAAATCTCTAATGATTTTAATCGTAGTTGTGATCATTTCTGACGTTACGGTCGCATAAATAATGTCAACCTTCCAGAACAAATCAAAGGCTCCACCATCACCGATAACTTTCATCCCAGATTTCATAGTTGCATCAAGTATTCTCATAAAACCATGAAAAAATACAGACACAATAAATTGAATTTGAATACTTGTATAAACAAACATCCACAACGAAGTAGAATCATCGCCTTTTTCATTATTCATCAAGTGACTCGTCAAAGACGCAATAAATGGCATAAAGGCAGCAGCAATACCCCCTATACCACATACAGCCGCTAGGATAAGTTGATTATCGGTTACGGTCATGTTTATTCCTTATTGAGCAGTAGTGCTATAACCCGCACCCTGCCCTTTTGGGTTAATCTCGACAACTTTCATCTCTTTAGGGATGATTTTCAAGCCAAAGGGATTTTCTGGTGTGCCTTTGGCAACATCAAAGATCCCTTCTGCGTATACTTCGTTAACACCGAATTGCGAAACTGCTTTCCCGTCGCTTCCGATTGATTCGGTTTGACAAGGAAATTGAATGCGGATTGTAAAACGATTTTTATCCGGTACAAATTGCACAACATTCATATGCGTTACACTGATAAAGTGCGGCAAATTATTGTCATTGAGTGACATAAGAAGCCATTTCAAATACGCAGTGAAATACTGAGCCGCTTCTGCCTGAAACTTTCGATCTTCGTCATTTAAAGATTCTGGAGCACCAAGATAAATGTAATTTACAAAAGCACTTTTCAAACGATCACTGTTGTTTAATAGATCTTCAGTCGATTGAAATGTAGAAACGGTATAGTTTTTTGTCAACTCTCTTCGGCCAACGATTAAGCTGTCGCGGATCGCTCTGGCAATAACAACTTGAAGATTTGCGGCATCGACTTGAGTTTTCTCAATACCGATAACCCGCCCATCCGCTGTAAGCCCGATCACTTTTGAATTGCTCTTTAGGTTATCCTCTCGCATTTCAGCCAAGACATTGGCTTGTTCTCCGAGGTTGATGTTTTGCCAAACCATCAACACAAGAAACGCCCCAAAATAGAACTGGACGTTTTTCAGCATATTTCGTTGAACAAAAGCTAGTACCAGCTGAAACTTTGTATGGTTATCGCTATCATTTGGTTTAACTGGCATAATTAATCCTTAGAGCATATGCGGAACTGACCGCAAAACCCTTCCATCTCTTCTTTCGTAGCAAAAGAGGCAACATACCCACCATCGATCTCCGAATAGCGGATGTTGTATTCATCAAGTACGAGTTTATTGGCCGCTGTTTTTGAAATATTTTTGGTCATGATTTCACTTTGGCTTCCTGGTCTCATCGTTGGAATCGAAACGAAATCACGATAAGAGATTCTGTAACTTTCGTCCGCAGCACTCTGATCGGCTGTTTTTTCATTTACCGACATAGCTGATGAGTTTGAAATTAACTCCGAGGATCCGAATTTTTTAAAGATGTCGTTAACATCCAATTCTTTCTCGATTTTGCATCCGGTAGTGCGATAACTCAATGTGCCATCGGATCCTTGAAGGACCATTACCTCCGGTGGGGTGATATACCCTTTGCGAACGGCATATTTTCCTGCCTCAAGTCGCTTAATATAAGGGAGGTATTCTTTTGTAATGATGGATACCGCCTGATCATGCCCCTTGAAAATCCCCTCACGCATCCCTTTATTATATGCCTCTTGAATTTGACGCTCTTTGTTAAATTCATCTTCTACAACAGATGTTTTTGTCCCAATTTGCTGTTCCGGGGTTGGATTAACTTGATGAACACTTGTACATCCCGAAAATAAAACCGTACCAAGAAGTACCGATCCAATGTATTTTTTCATTACTTAGCTCCTTCGACCGAGAGGTCTACATAAATTTTTGTATTCGAAAGAATTTTGAAACCCCATGGGTGATCCTGCAAGGCATAATCAGCCCATTTATCTACCAGCTCCGCTGACATCTGGATACCGAGGATGGTTACATAATCTGAAGCCACAGGCTTTGCTGTATTTGTCGCCGTTGTTGTTCCCGCATTGGGGACCATAACAGTTTGCTGAGTTGTTCTTGCTGCTTTAACGGCTTCCATATAATCGGTACCTGCAGCTGCTACTCTTCTTGTACTGCTTTTTAATGATTCTCTAACAACTTTATCCAGGGCATAAGTATTTATAAATGTAGCGACATTGTGACTGTTCTTTTTGGAATTAAGCACATAGCTATTGTTGTTGTCGATATACAGACGCTCACCGTAGGTGTTTTCTACATAAATCGCTCTAGCGAATAAACAGAAAAACCGTATTGTAGGAGTTAACTCACCAAAGAGTTTATATTTCCCTTTTGGCGTTGAACAGTAAGCCGTCAAAACACCTTTTGACTTTGCTGAGATATCAACTTCTTCGGGTATCGTACAAACTCCTACAATACGGTTTTTCTGTTTATTAAGAGCTCGTGTATCGGCTAAAACGGTTCTGTTTTCTGATATGGAGCGGTTCAGATCAGCAAGAGCCCCTTTAAATGATATTGGCCGTACTTTTGCCTGCGGATTACTGTCGTTGGCAATGTCGGCATTGGTCAAATTGATCCAATTCAAAATCTTTTCATTTTTATAGCTGTAAGCAGGTTTTTTTGGTTTTTGTTCCTGTTTTTTCCCTTTCTTTTTAGCTGGCTTAGCTTCCTGATCATCGGACGAGTAATTTTGCTTATCGGCATCCATATCAAGATTTTCTTGCTGTACACCGACGATAGGGCTCTCTTTTTTACCTACGGTTCCGGCAAGAATGTTTTCTCTGGCTTTGCTAAGATCTTCAGGAGCTTGCAAAGGCTCACCGAAGGAATACGCCGCGACAGCAGAAAACAAACTTGCGATAATAATTTTATTCGCGAATTTCATTGTTCATTGCCTTTAGATAGATGCTGTCCGCACTTGTAGATACGTCTTCTTTTTTGAAATGACGGTTCAATTCGGCACGCATGCGCTCCGCTTCATCACTCATTTGAACGGCACTCTCAGGGGATGCCTTTAAAACAATTGTCTCTTTACCGGTACACCCTAAAATAAAGAGTGCGACAGAGATAATTAAGAATAAATTCCTCATAATCAGTTCCCCAAGCTTGTATTAAAAGCATCGAAATACATATTTCTGCCGGCCACTTTTACGTAGCGCACACCACTGTTCGTTACAACTACACCGGATGATTTATATATCTGCCCTTTGTTCTTGACCACATCATAAGGTTTGAACATCCCATCAGTGAACGATTTACCGCTTAAATCATCTGAAGACCCATTGGATAATGAACAAACAAACATCTCTGCATTGCCGCTTTTGAGTCGAAACGCTTTAGTCGGCTTCACCGAGATCGCAGGAGCTTTGACCAGCGTTTTTTTAGCTTCCGGCTTTGTCACAACTTTCTTCGGCTGTGGCTCCACCGGTTTTGGCTTTTCCACAACCGGCTCATCCTTCTTGAGCGCTGGAACATTTTGTACCGGAGCTGTATCTTTAAGTTTCAACGATTCATCAGGTTTTGAAGATTCTTGATCTTTTGGAGGCTGCGTCACGTATACTTTTTCTTCTTTGTATACGCCCATCTTTTTAGCTTGATCAGGGTTCAATACAACAACCTGGACATCATCTTTAATCTCTTTTTGCATTTGGTCAAAAATGTATTTAAAAGCAAAAGGGGCTTTAGTAAAACGCTCTCCTGAACGTTTTTTATAGACATAAACTTTTTCTTTGATATCTTTAAACTCGGCATCATTCAAATACTTTGTCAATTCATAGGCATCCGGGGCGTTATCAAACGACTTATAAAGCAATGTACCATTTGACAGCTCTACCGGTGCGAGACCGCGACGGAATCCAAAATCTTTTAGCAAAAGAAGACGCTTTGTAGATATATTTTTGGAGTCTAGGATTACCATAAAACCTAACGTTTCCACCTCTTCTTTTTTCCATCCCTGAACCCGGTATTCACGTTCTACAGCATCGACACCGACACTTAAACCTCGTTCAAACACGATCGCGGCGTCATAAATATCATCAGATGCTAAAGCGAAACTCGGCACTAAGAGTGCAGTTAAAACCAATGAACGTAAGTTATACATATTAAGCTCCAATATCTAGGCGGAATTCAAGATCATTCTTTGGATCAAGAATACGCACAAATGTTTTTTGAATAGCTAAAATCCGGAAACCGTTAATTGAATCGCCAACTTTATAAAGCTGTCCTTCCAGTATAAGCCCTTGATCAGAGACAGCAAAGTGTGCTGCATTTTTTCGAAAATCATATGGTGACTGCAAAGTCTTAACAATACCATTTTGAGCTACAGGAGCTTGCACCGGTTCAATAGCTGTTGGTACAGCTTCAATAACAGGTGCACCTGCAACCTGCTGTGCTGTTTGTGGAGGCAGCTGAGTTGCGGCACCGTTTGCAACGTTAGCAGAAAGGCCGTTACCCGTAATTTTTTCATTTGCCGGAATTGCAGTAGGAGTACCTGGAACCGGTCCGTTGTTTGAGTTGATCATTGTTACTGCGACAAGAATCAACAGAATGAAAAAAAGCGATCCTACAATAATCCATAACCCTGCTTTGCTTTTTTCCTTTTTAACCGGTTCATCACTCATAGAGGCACCAAAGTCAATTGAAGTATTCGACCAATTTTCTTGTCCGCCAGATGGAGCAGTATCTAAGATATTCGATTCGAGTGCTGCTTCAAGATCACGAATTCGAGCCTTGTGGTTGTCAATCTCTCCCGTAAGAGCGTATGCCTCATGTTCCAAACGCTGAATGTACTCATTTTTTGCAAGAAGCTCGCTTTCGAGGGAGCGAATTTTTTCTTCGGTCTCGTACATTTGATTATCAGAACCATGGTCCTGGCTTTGAAGAGATTGGATCTGATAGAGCAATGATTCTTTCTCTGATTCGAGTTCAAAAACTTTGTTTTTATACTCTTCGATCTCCTGAGAATCAGACACAGGCTGATTCTCACCCCATGGATCTTCTTGGATTTGAGCAGAATGCTGCGTATTTTCAAGTTCATAAATACGGATATCTTTTTCGTTTACATCCGATGTAAGTTGGCGCACCTGCTCTTCAAGCTCCCATTTTTGAGAAGCGGCGGCATCTACACTTTCACGCAAAGTGTAATTTTCAGTTTGCAATTGCTCAATCTGCATTTTAAGCTCTGAGAGCTCTGCAGAATAGTCCTGCTGATCTTGGAGCATATGATCATGCTCTTCATGCGAATACACAGAACCATCGGACGGATGGACATATCCATTGGGCCCATTGTCAATCAAGCTTGCAATATATTCATCTTTTTCAGTAATGATCGATTCAAGTTCCGACACTTTTTGAACAAGTTCACTGCAATCTTTACCGCTGGACGCTTCAAGCTGTTCGCGTAGAGAAAGAATTTCATCTTCAAGATGGATATTCTCGTTTTTAAGTTTTTTAACAATGCGGTGCAGATCATCGCGGTTAATTGTGATCAAACGATCACAAATAGCATCACGCTCTTCTCCATCACACCCGCGTACAACCAGATTAAAGAAAGAGTCAAGCACCGTGTCGTTGATACCAAGTGTTACAATAAAATCACGACGGGTAAGATTATCTCCCCCATTTTCGATCATATCGATAATTTTTTCATAATCTGTATCGATTTTAGTGTTGTAGAATTGTGTAATTGTTTCTACTGCCTGTTGTGTTCGAGCGCTAGTTTGTTTATTTTCCATGGTCCCCTCCATTATTTAGTTTCTTTGGTTTACTTGAGATTCGATACGGTATTTTTTACCATTCGGTGCGGTCAAGGTCCCATATAAATCATCAGCAATGATTTTATATGCAACGCCGTCCACTGTAATAAAGCTGTATTGCCGCGCAGGGTAGACCCCGTACTCTTTTTTATACGCTTCCATGATGTCAAAAGGTGCTACTACTTTGGCAGCATGGTAAGAGATAACGGCATGATATGTTTGGGATACATCTTTGGTTTGAGCTTTGTACGGTGTTTTGTACGTCATTATGAAATTCTTTGCACCCATTGTGTAATAGATGGTTAGATCCCCTGAAACAAACGCTGGCATACTAAGTATCGTAAATACATTCGTTGGTTTTTGCTCATCATATTCAATAAATTTTGAATCAAATGTAGGTGTAACTCTCGTAATCTGTGCTCCGGCCGGAAGCATAACTGTTACACTGCGCTTTGGATGCAGGTAAATCTTATCAACTGTTTGCACGGCCTTCTCAAGCGGCTTGAATGATTCCGAAAAATCAGCTGTACCTTCTAACTCACGATCAATTGAATCGCTCTTTTTTCTTACGGCTCGAATATCATCTTTGCTGTAGAAAAGTTCAAGGTACGCTTTATTCAGATTCAAGTCGCCTTTTCCGTCATTTCCAGACGGTTCTGCCGGCAAATCCTGCGGTATATCTTCAGCACTTGCTATACTGAAAAATATCGCTGGAATGATTAAAGCAAGTTTGGCATTTTTAATGGCCATATTAATCCCTTCCTTATTCTTAAAAAAGCTCGAAACAATTATAACATCTTAGAGGCTGAACAATAGCTTAACTCTTAAATTATCTCTATTTTTATCTCTTTATATAGCATTATTCTCTTTTTTCTTGTATAATTCTTTTGTTTCAAATTATATTTCAGGAGGAAACACATTCTATGAAGGTATCAAAACAAACAGTTGCAGCAGTGATGGTTCTTGCGGCATCGGCAGTTTTTGCTGAAAGCAATGTAAATCAAGCTTTGCTCGGTATTAATAATGACGTACAAAACACCGTACAAAGCGGTGTTGGCGGGTGGATGAAATTCGCAATCGGATGGATTCCTGTTATCTTATTCTTTGCAATGGCACTAGGTACACTTTTTTATAATATGAAGAAAAGTGAATCAAGTCAGGAAAATGACTATCTCAAAATCGGCGGGTACACTTTCCTTTTCGCATTTATCGGTGGGGTTTTGGGATATGCGGTAGATTCACTTATCGGGGCTACACTTCTCGGTAACGCATCATGTGGTACCGAAGTATTTACAAATTACTGGAAAGAGTCGGTCGGAATCATTCAACAAGGAACCGCTCGTTACAACTGCACCTAATGAAGACCAAACATCTCATTATAACGGCGGCCTCACTGGCCGTCATTCTCCCAACCCAACTTCTAGCCGTATGTGCTTATCAAGATTGCGGACAATACGTTCTTACTCATCGGATGATCTTTCAACAAAAGCTTGCGACTACTATCGTAACAACTAACGAACTGTCCGATAACGTTCACAAAAAATACGCTGAACAGCTGCAGGCCCTTGAAGAACAGAACAAAGTTCTGAAAAATCTTGAAATACTCAGTGCTAAAAATAATATGATACTCCGAGAGATTGCGATTGAACAAGAAAAAGCAGCTGCATTGACAGCTACTTCGGGCAAGATCTCGGCTAAGACAAACGAAGCACTTCAGAGAACAAGCGAAACAACGTCTGCCGCTTTAAAGTTCAAAACAGAGGACATACAATGATTTTAAAGATTCTTCTTTTGATTGGCTGTATTTCAATTGTTAACGCGGATAAGTTCAATGACACAAAATCCCCTCAATACGTGAATACAAACGGTACGACTGCCAAAGAAGTGCTCTTAAAACTGATTTCAAATGAAAAGAAATCGGCAGGATTGAGACCATACGAAACAAGTGATCTGAAGCTTATTCGATCAATCAATAAACTCTACGGCCAGAACATAGCAGAAACTACGTTCTACACCAATAAATCCCATTCGCAATATGCGAGCAGTGGCGCAATCATCGGAAAAAACGGTGAAACCAATTTTAAACTTGTGGAGGATACACATGTTATCGCCAATACCGACAAAGCTTCAAATTAGTCTTTTTGCTTTATGTGTAATGAGGGGCGTGGCTCATGCTGCGGCATACAGTACCGTTTCGCCTTACATTCAAGAAGCCCAAATGGCTATCAATTCTCAAGTTACTACGGGAATGGGAAAAGTAACCTCAAAAATAAATGCTACAAAAGAACTGGCATCGCAGAAATTCGAACCCCAGTATGATTTAAAAGAAAAAACGCTGGCCAACATTAAAGCCCTGCAGGCACAAAACCTTCTTTTGCTAAAAAAAATAGAATCGGAATCAGGAAAGACTGCGGAGCTTCGTTCTAATACTAATTTGATCGAAGGTAGCGGAACTGATACTGCATTAATGCTTGGGGAAAAAGAGAGCGGATCGATCGCCGCTGAAAAGTTCAACTGACAAGCTTACCATTCTCATATCCCCTGAATTTATTCACTCCGGGGGAAGCTTTTACCCCAACCTCTTCAGCGTACACCAGCCATGCTTCAAACCAGTCCACAAACCTTTGGGGGAAATTTTTAAATGATTCGAGATAATGTAAAAAGTTTAATTTCTCCATTTCCCCGTCTACGTTAGCAGAACAGCCTGAGAGTCTACAAAAATGATCTGCACTCAATTTCTCAACGGTAAAGATGATCTCTTCAATGTGCATCTCGTCTCCCTCTTGCTTCAACAACAGAGAATTTTTCCCCTTCAGACTCAAAGATCTTACGTTCAACTTCATCTAAATCAAATTTCATAACAAACCCACCATGCTCATACCAAATCGTCATGCCGTACTGTGGTGTCTTTTTGAATAAATCGATGATTTGTTCACTTGGTCTTGCGAGACGTACAATCTCATCGATAATGGCATTCTTTTCATTGTCTGCCGGAAAGAGGATCATCTTAGATTCAATTTGTGAGAAGATATACGAAGGGACATCTTCAAGTCTTTGGAGAACGAAGATCAAAACAATATCATATGATCGGGCTTCATTTGCAAGTTTCGCCAGGATCGATTCAAATGCCGGAACCACAAATAGATTTTTGGCCTCTTCAAAAATATAATTGATTTCCGGGCGAGGCTTCCCTGATATTTTTAACTCATCTTGACGTTTTTTATCTGCGGTATAAACCCGGTTAAAAATAGCGAGGAAGATAGGTACGTATTCAGGGATATCTTTAATCGCATCCATATCAAAATACAAATATGCCCCGCTTTTAAGATCAATGCGATCATAACTGCTGAAATAGCCCAAAGCATTCACCGCCTCAAGTTTACCCTCAAGATTTTGAGCCGCTTTTCTTTTTACTTCAGAGAGTCCTCGATCGTGCATGTAATGTTTAAGCTCATTAATCAGATCAGGTAGAACCGGCTTACGCAAATAATCAAATTCAGCCTCTTTCGTTTCTGTAGTGTTCTGATAATCCTTATAGCCAAACGATATCATACGATGATATGCTTGCAGATCCGATTCTTTTAACTGACTAATTGCGACACCGGTATAATTTTTTCGCTCATAAAGAGATCTCACCAACTCTTTAAACAAACCGTCTTCTTCAGCGCTCAGCCCCCCTCCTCTGCCTTTGCTTGCCGTTTCAATAATAACTGACAGCAGATCGCTTGCAAAAGCAAGTTCGGTTAAATCAATAGAGATTTTCCCATCCCGTTTAAATTCCGCAATATTAACGAGGTTATAGCTAAAATAATTGAGGTCAGCACTGAGGTACTTAATATCATTTTTTGGATTGGAGGCGAGCTTATCGGTAAGCGGCCGCATACTTCGTTTAATATCAAATGGTCGAAAGTTTTTTGCATACAACGTTTTCGCTTCCCATGTGGTGTAATCAACGTTCAGTATCGATGCCATCACTTTACCTACAGTCGTCGTCTTTCCGGATCCGGTAGGACCAAAGATCAACGTATGAGGTCTTGTATTGGTAACATACTTCGTCGGATGCTTGAGCCCATAGTTAATAAACCCGCCCATGAGATCTTTACCATAAAAATCCGGGACATCGGTATTTGCTTTATGAACCATTGTGAAATAGTTTTGAAAAAATCGCCAGTCCACCAATCGATCGAATTTAACATCCCTTTTGATTAGAGGGGTGTAGCGAATAATGTCCTTTTTGTGGAGATTTTTGTGGATAAATTTGGTTTTCATCTTATTACCGATATCAGTTGGTACCGTATCCGAATAGCCTTTGCGCAGCATTAAAACTGAATTGATCAATGCTAACTTAACTTCACCGTTCTGATAAGACTCTCTTAGCTCTTTAAACTGCTTTTGAGCACCCACAAAGGTGGATTGCCATATTCGACGACTCAGGGACGGTAAAACTGCATTTTTGGAGAAATTGATATAAGTAAAAAGTGCGCCGGTAAAGTTCATTTTATAAAATTCATAGAGATCTGCGGCAGCTTCGTTCCCGGAGAACTCATACGCCTGGTACAAATCAATATTGTTCATATTCCCGTAAACAGCCTCTTTGATTACACTGTTAAATGTAGAGAAAGGGTTTTCATACTTAACCTGGCTGGCCATGTCCAGCATCGATTTAAGATTTTTCTTCTCTACCGAATATTCATTATCCATAAAGATATCATACACGGCATTGATAATTTCAAAAGCATGAAGTTTCCGGCCGCCGATAGATGTACTGAAGCGCTCGGCCAAAGATTTACTATAGGTGAAAATCAAGTTCTTTTGATATTGATCTTTTTTGAGGAGAACCCAAATCAAATACCCTTTATCGTCGTTTCTGTGATCCGAAAAAAGATTGTGGATATAGTCGGTTGACAACCGCGTCGGTATATTGCCGGTCCCGGACAATTCGACACAATACAAAGTTTGAAAATAAGAGTTGATCTTTAAACAATACTCATCGTTTTTATCAAACCCATCAACCAAGATAGTATCGTTAGAATCATAGACCCTCAGCTGGTCAAGAATACTCCCAAACATAGAAGCTATATTTTGTTTAACACCCATAATTTACCTCTTAAATAACTCAATGGTTAGTTCATAGAATATTGCAAATTATAGCGCAAAAATAATTTAAAATAGCGTTCTTCCTTCCCCATAATTTCTTGGGAGGGTCATACCTTTTTCAGCTTGGGTCACTTTTTGGTCTTTTTTATGAAGCTGAGCTTGTACAACCTTCGCAATTTGAGGCGTTCCGTAATATTTTTTAAATACCGATGAATAGTAGGCATAATCAAAGTTTGAAGATTTTGTCCCTTTATTGTAACACTCAAGTGTTTTCGCGGGATCTGAATTAAAAAGCTTTCTGCAATCACTAAGAATCATTGCCCCTTTGTCAATGTTGTAGTCCGGATCAGAGATCAGACGATCAACACTCCAGCCGTTTCGCTTTGAGTTACGACTGTTTATCTGCATCAACCCAACATCATAACCGGTTGAAGTTGCAGTGACTTTCTCAAGCCAAGGAATAGCTTTTTTTGCCTGGTCCGCATCTTGAAAGTAAAGAGCAAAATGTGACCATCGCTTATATGCGCTTCTCTTAAATTTTACCGGTGAATTTTTCAAATCGTTTTCCGCTGCCAAAGCGATAGAAGGGTCTTTAATAACAAAACCTACCACGAAAGGGTTAAGACCGCTTTCATGCGATGCAATAGCTCTCAATAGCTTTTGATTGATATCTCTCTTCAGATCTGCAGCTTCAAACCCTTTTTGGAATACATCACCATAGGATAACGAGCACAATAAAGCAAAGATAACCGCCGGGATCCGCATCATTGTTTCAACCCAAACCCTTTCTTTACACTGTTCATAAGCTCTTGAACCACTTCTTTCAATGGTTTGAATTCCTTGATCGGCTGCATGGGAACGATTTCTATTTGCTTATCAAAAAGTTTTTCAAGCCTTGTGTAATAACCTTTGGATGCTTCTTGGCATGCAGTGATCATCATAAAATCATCAATACGGTCAAGGCGAAGCGAATACCCTGCATTCATGGCGAGCTGAACCATAAAGATTCTCTGCGTTCTACCATTGCCCTCACGAAAAGGATGAAGCATATTTAATTTGCCAAAGAATCTGGCAGACTCTTCAATAAAATTCTGCTTACTCAATCCCTTAAAATATTTCTTGCTCTTTAATTCACCGAATATTGCATTCGCCACTTCCGGGATATTGCTGCCGTGGACAAACATCGTTTCGCCCGTGTTGGAAATATTATGTTTTACAAACATCGTTCGAAGACCTGCTTCAAATCGATCTTTACCGGCAGTTGTATATACAGAGTCGAATATTCTTCTATGAATCTCTTTAAGATGATCGAAGTCGAACTTACCTTTTACCGGGTTTCTAATTACATCGTGCAGCGCGAGCGTTGTAAACTCTTTCT
The DNA here is from genome assembly GCA_023379705.1 of Campylobacterota bacterium. Classification (GTDB taxonomy): domain Bacteria; phylum Campylobacterota; class Campylobacteria; order Campylobacterales; family Sulfurimonadaceae; genus Sulfuricurvum. The sequence continues at coordinate 2,580 of JAMCPS010000095.1, read as the reverse complement.
CTAGTTCAAATAGTTCTTCTACCGTCGAAGCCTTGAGCTTGCTCGATTGGAGCAAAGTTTGATCGAAATCATCGACTGCTGGCGTGTCCATGCAAAGCCTCTTTTCCAAAAAATAGCTCATCTAACGCTTGATCAAAAGTTAACTCGCCTTTTTCAATTCTTACCATCCGATCAACACTTTCTTCAGTGCAATAGATTCCTTCAATTGCTTGATGTCCGATGGTCATTGCGACATTTTTATATTGCTGATCTGTTAGCTGATCTTTGTATTTTTTTAAAAAACCAAGACTTTCTTCTTTGCTTTTGGCCATAAACTAACCTTTTTTGATTTGTGAAATTATAATATGATATGGTTTAATTATTGTTTATATATTGTTTTTTACTTGATCTAAACACCCAAGGTTCAACTGGTGATTTGTCGTTCCACAGCCCTACTTTATTGCTTCTAGCTGCGCTTTGTGTGGAATAAAGGTTCCCATCTTTTGCATATTTATCATATACCCAAGCCATCCCTCTCTTTATCTGTTCAAGATTTGCATTTGTCCCGTTACAGTAAACAGTTCCAACAATGCGATCATAGCGGTCTATATCAACTGGAATCACCTGTGCTTTAACACCATAACAAATATCGGAAAGCGATTTTTTGGAAACCATGCCGAAAGGCTGAGCTTTCTCAGGAGCATCAATCTGCGCCAATCTCACTCTGTGCTGCTGATTTGCCGGGTCCAAGATCGTCAAGGTATCCCCATCAGCAACCTTAACCACCCTTCCTATCATGGGATCGGCATATAGCGATCCTACAACCATCCCAAATAACAACACTCCAATTATTCTCATTCTATGTATCCTTTTGTAGTTTCTAGTATTCCAAAAAGCTTCATCGAAACCTTTGGGAATACCCCCGAAGGGGCATACCTCAAAACGGGATCTCATCCTCATTGATGTCGATCTCCGGAAGATTCTCTACTTGATTAACATACGAAGGAAGCGAATTTGTTTTAGGAGTGTTCGCGTATGGTGGCGGAACGTCTTTTTGACTATCATCACGCTTACCGGAAGGCAAAAATTCAAAACTGTCAATGATGATATTAACAGAAGAACGTTGTTTGTTCGGATCTGTTTGATCGTTCCAAATTTGAACATCAAGTTGACCTGAAATAGACAGACCTTTACCCAATGTCCAATGTGGAGCAGTGTTATCCGCACGACAGCTCCCGTCTTCGCCGACTTTTCCAAAAAGAGACATTGTAAAAAACGATGTTTTTTGAACGCCGCGAATTTTACGGTTCGATGCAATACCGACAGAAACAACCCGCCACTGATCAGAAAGTTTTCGAATCTCCGCGTCCCGCGTTAAATTACCGATTCCATAAACAACCGAAACATGTGGAGTGCCGGATGGCATAACTTTCACACTTTCAACCGTTACTACCGGAACTTGCATGGCATAACTATGCCATCACCAGCTTCATTTGAATGAGAGACAATCGTTTCGACGCTTTTACCGTATGCTCGAAGATTGACATATGAGACTTTTACTTCATTACCAACATTGCGCTCTACCGCGATAGTAGCACCCTCCAAAGCATTATTTGCCGCTTTCGCACCTTTAACCAATGCACCAATTAACAAAACTTTCATCATTATTCCTTTTTATTTTTTACTGAAAAACTTTTTACCGCCGAGATCCATCTCGCCGTCAAAATACAATGTTGGCGTTCCACGAACTGCCAAATACTCGGTTACGTTTAGATCCTCTTCAAGATGTTCTTTATCCTTTTTTGTGATTTTGATACCCCCATACATAATTTCAAGCTCTTTCATTGTTTCAACACCATCGCCGTAAACTCGGTCAAGGACATCTTTTTTCCCCATGCGATGAAGAGCAATCATCCCTTGAGATACTGCATACGCAGTAGGATGTATCTGCTGCAGTGGAAAGTGGTAATAATAGAGCGCATACTCGGCTGGATTGTTTCTGACCTTCTGCAAGATTCTTGGGACCGCTTGCCGGCAAGCGGGGCAAATAGGATCCGAGAAAAGGACAAGTTTGTGTTTAGCGTTCTTGTTACCTGCAATCAACCGCTCATCGTCATACATCGATGGGGTGATCTTTGGATATAAGTCCTCTTTGATATCATCTGCTTTTGGTGTCGATAACTCGTTTGTTACAAAATACCCATTGGTAAAAAACACCGATGAAAATGGAATTACTTGATTCCCTCCATTTTCAAGAACGTTGATTTTAGCCCGAACAAAATAGCCGGCCCATTCCTTATCAACCTGTTTCCCTTGGGAAAAGCTAAATCCGCTAATCGTTGCTTTTTTCCCAGATTTGACAGACTCTTTGCTGATCGACTGTTCAAGATAAGTTTTAATGGCATCTTGGTGGGGACCGGCATACAACGAAACTGATGCAATAATGGATAAGAACAACCCTTTAAATTTCATACATATAAGTCCTCTTTGATATCATCTGCTTTTGGTGTCGATAACTCGTTTGTTACAAAATACCCATTGGTAAAAAACACCGATGAAAATGGAATTACTTGATTCCCTCCATTTTCAAGAACGTTGATT
>JAMCPS010000094.1 GCA_023379705.1 Campylobacterota bacterium | reverse complement strand
AAAAAGAGGTATTGACGAACAGCTGCAAAATGGGGTTACTACACCGAATAAAGCGGCTAATACATGACCGGTTAAACGGTGTTTGCCGCTGATGTAAGCACGCGCTTTCTCTATGGGGAAATAGCTTTGTAATAACGTTACCAAATAGATGATTGAGATGAGGAGGATAAAAATTTTAATCGTATCGTAGATAAAAAAGTGCAGAGCATTACCAATGGGAGTTTGTTGTTGTAATTTTAGAATCTCAAAAACAAAAATGCCGCTGAGCCGCTCCCACCAATCAAACACACAGTTCCTTTTTAACGATTGGCAACAGCATCTCTTCGATCAAAGCGAGTGTTTTTGCATATTCTTTTACCTCTTTTCCACTTGGATCTTCAAAAGATACATGAATAGTTTTGATAGCTTTTGGGAACATCGGACACGTCTCATGGGCGTGATCGCAGACGGTGACGACGAGATCGAATGGGGTATTGATAACCGTATCGATGACTTTGGAGTGGTATTGCTCCCTCCAGTACCCTTTTACTTCCAAGAGCGCTTGGGCATGAGGATTGACCTTCCCGCTTGCTTTGACCCCTGAGCTTTGAGCCAATACACAATCGCCCATTTTGGCATTGATGAGTGCCTCGGCCATGATCGATCGGCAGCTGTTACCCGTACAAAGGATTAACACATTTTTCATAGTTTACATTCTCCTGTTTGTTTGATGAGTGGGGGAAGATCGATTCCCAATGAGGAAATTTCCTCTAATGCTTGGAGGCGAAAACGATCAAGCGGTGAGCGTATTGAATAATAGGCCCAAGTCCCTTGGCGATCGACGCGTAAAAAACCTGCTTCTTTTAGAATCTTGAGATGACGTGAGAGACGGGATTGAATCATACCGAAACTCTCCTGCAAATCACAGACACACAAGGGGCCGTGAAAATTTAAAAAGGCGAGCAGACGTACACGTGTTTCGTCATTAAGTGCCGCAGCGGTTTGTAAAAATATTTCCATGATTTACGAACATCCGCCCGTAGACCATTGGCCATTTTTAGTAAATGTGGGCTGACAGCAACCTGTTCCGCCCGTAAACTCATCACCGCCAAATACTTCGATTTGTTCCATCGTATGATAGTTTTCCCAGATAATATTTTGCGGATCTTCTACCCAGTATTTTTTGCTAGAAGCGTAACAGCACTGGGCAACTTCCTGTTTTTCACCCATGACATTACCTGCTATTAGACGCTGTTCGATTGCCTCAAGCGCTTCGTCACTGTCTACTTGGATGCCTAGATGGTTAAGTCCGATTTTATCACGGCCGCTAGAAATGGCAAAATTAATGTACGGATCATCGAGAAGCCATTGGAGGTAATCCTCTTTGACTTTGGTCGGTTCACTCCCAAATAACGTGGTGTAAAACTGACGGTTTTTTTCGAGGTCTTTGACGCTGATATGAAGATGCAAACGTTTCATAAGGACTCCTTGATTTTATGAAAGTGTAACGAAATAAAAATAATATATCAAGATATATTGATGTTATGATACAATTCTCCCAATTAAGACTTGGAGAATGATGATGGCATTGGCAATCGGGGTGTTTTTAGCAACACTTATTTTAGTAATATGGCAGCCTAGAGGGTTGAAAATCGGTACGACGGCGGTTGGCGGAGCTATAGTGGCTCTTGTGTTGGGTGTGGTGAGTTTTGCGGATGTCATCACGGTAACCTCTATTGTATGGGATGCAACCTTGGCTTTCATTGGCATAATTCTTCTTTCTATGGTGCTTGATGAGATCGGATTTTTCGAGTGGGCAGCGTTGAAAATGGCACGGCTTTCGGGAGGTAACGGACACTTAATGTTTGTCTATATTTTGATTCTCGGAGCATTGGTAGCGGCATTTTTTGCCAATGATGGTGCGGCATTGATCCTCACACCGATTGTTTTGGCAAAAATGAAATATTTGAAGTTAAAACCGCTTTCTATGTTCGCTTTCTTAATGGCAGGGGGATTTATCGGGGACAGTGCTTCCAATCCATTAGTCATTTCAAACCTCACCAACATTGTCACTGCAGGGTACTTTCAGATCGGCTTTTGGGAATACGCCAAAACGATGTTTTTACCGAATTTACTCAGTATCATCGCCTCAATCGTAGTATTATGGGCCTATTTTCGCAAAGACATTCCAACCCATATCGATATCACCCAGCTGGCAACTCCTGAATCGGCTATTAAGAACATGACGATGTTTCGTCTCAGCTGGTGGTTCTTGGCACTGCTCATGGTAGGTTATTTTATCGGGGATGCGTATCACCTTCCGATCTCGGTATTCGCTTTGGGCGGTGCACTCGTCTTTTTAGCCATTGCCACCTATTTTAAAGCTACCAAACCGATCATGACGATCAAAGCCGCACCGTGGCAGGTGGTGTGGTTTAGTATCGGGCTGTATGTTGTCGTGTATGGTCTCAAAAATGGCGGATTGACAACGTATCTCGCAGGGGTGATTATGGAGCTTCAGAGTATGGGCAATGTCTATGCCGTCATCGGAACAGGCTTTCTCTCTGCCATCTTGAGTTCGGTAATGAACAATATGCCCACCATTATGATCATGGACATCGCCATTGCGGAAGCGGGCAACAATGCTTTAGCCTATGCTAATATCATCGGATGTAACCTCGGACCTAAAATGACACCGATTGGCTCGCTTGCGACACTTCTATGGCTTCATGTTTTGGCTCAAAAAGGGGTCAAGATCGGATGGGGCGAGTACATGAAAGTTGGATTGGTGATTACACCGCCCGTTCTATTGATAGCGTTATTGGGATTGTTATAATTTTTACCTTTAAATCTTATTCTCTCTGTAAGAGACATAACCGTACAATGCGCTCATGAAAACAAACCCTTCCGAAACGTTCCGATTCCTACCAACCACCCGTGCTGAGATGGATGCACGAGGCTGGGATCAATGCGATGTGATCCTTATCAATGGCGATGCCTATATCGATTCTCCTTTCATAGGCATTGCGGTCGTTGGGCGGATTTTAGAGCGTGAGGGGTATCGTGTCGGTATCATCGGTCAGCCTGATGTTACGAGTGCCGTAGATATCAAACGTCTGGGTGAACCGCGTCTCTTTTGGGGGGTGAGTGGTGGCAGTGTTGATTCGATGGTCTCTAACTACACAGCAACTAAAAAATTCCGCAACAGTGATGATTATACCCCTGGTGGTGTTAACAACAAACGCCCTGATCGTGCGACACTGGTCTACACCAATCTCATCCGCCAGCATTTTAAAAATACGGTTCCCATTGTTTTAGGTGGTATCGAAGCGAGTTTGCGCCGTGTGACCCATTATGACTATTGGACAAACAAGTTACGCAAACCGATTTTGTTTGATGCCAAAGCCGATTATTTGATCTACGGGATGGGTGAGGGCGCTATTATCGCCTTGCCAAAAGCATTGGAACGAGGTGAATCACCTCATAATATACGCGGTGTGTGCTATATCTCTAAAGAACCACGAAAAGATTATCTAACACTCCCATCTCACAAAGAGTGTTTGGAAAATAAAGAAAAATACATCGACCTCTTTGATGCGTTTTATGACAACAATGACCCGATTTCAGCTGAAGGGTTATGTCAAGAGGTCGATGGGCGCTACAGTATCCAAAATCCACCTGCCGATTATCTTGATGAAAATGAGATGGACGCCGTATCGGCACTGCCGTTTACGCGAGAACTTCACCCTTATCATCAGCCACAAGGTGCAGTTAAGTGTTTGGAAACGATTAAATTTTCTATCATGACCCATCAGGGGTGCTGGGGAGAATGTAATTTCTGTGCTATCGGGGTACATCAAGGGCGCACGATCCGCACACGCAGCGAAGAATCGATCATCAAAGAGGCAACACAGTTTACTGAGTACAAAGATTTCAAAGGGATCATCAGTGATGTAGGCGGTCCCACGGCCAACATGTACGGCTATGAATGCAACAAAAAGCTCAAACACGGGACGTGTGCCCATCAGCGCTGTGTTGATGATACCCATCTGTGCAAATCGATGAAAGTCGACCATACCCGTGTTATTAATCTCCTACGCCGTCTACGTGAAGTCAGAGGTATTAAAAAAGCATTCGTAGCTTCAGGGGTACGTTATGACCTTATTAACGAAGATAAAAAACAGGGCTATGAGTATCTCAAAGAGATGGTCAAACACCACATCTCAGGACAGATGAAAGTAGCACCTGAGCATACCTCAGATCATGTACTGCACTTGATGAACAAACCTGGGAAACAAACCCTGGTTGATTTTAAAAAGCTTTACGATCAATTAAACAAAGAAGAAGGTAAAAAGCAGTTTTTGACCTATTACCTTATCGCTGCTCATCCGGGATGTACCGAAAAGGACATGCATGATCTCAAGCGTTTTACCAGCGATGAACTCAAGATGAACCCTGAACAAGCTCAAGTATTTACGCCGACTCCTGGGACTTATTCCGCAGTGATGTATTACACCGAAATGGATCCGAAAACAAGACAGAATATCTTTGTTGAAAAAGATACAGCCCGTAAAGAAAAACAAAAACAGATCGTTGTTGCCAAAGACAATTTTAAAAGCGGATTTGGAAGCTAAAAGAGAGTAGGGCAAGAGGCTGGATACAATTTTCCCGCCTCTTGTGGATTTTTATTTGCTAAATTTAGTAACCCACAAATCATGGATGTTACAAAAGCTCATCGCATAGAGTTCTGTATATTTACCTTCAATCTCATACGTTGAAATGGCTTTTGCATCGCGTGGAAAAAATACTTGCTCTCCCAAAACGTTACCGTTAGCATCAAGAACTGAATGTTTGACAATGTAGTGTGCTTCAGACATGCCGTGTTTTGTTTCTACAGTGACTTTGTTGCCCTCTATGGTCACAACAGGTGCATGACTCCCAGCTTTACCTTCCCATCTGCCTTGATGCTCTTTAGTATAGGCAAAAATACTCGCTTTTGACTCCTGAGAAGCTGATGCCGGCAAAACAGTAGCGGCCACAAGTCCTGCTGATGCTACCAATGATGTTTTAAGAAAATCTCGACGTTCTTGCATCTTTTATCCTTACTTATAGTTTATGTAATATATCAAGTAATTACTTAGCGGATTATAGTGTATGGAATATAGTCGATAATACAGTTGAATTTTTTATGATGGCTGGATTTATAACATGGTCGGAGCGACCTGACTCGAACAGGTAGCAATACGATACCTTAAGTTATAATCATTCCTAAGTAAACCCATATTATATGGGATACATCCCGATTTTCATCCTTTACCGCTATAATTCTTTCCAATTAATCTAGATTATGAAACGATATAAAAGATCATCTAACAATACTATTTCAGTTATAAAGAGTAAATAATGAGATACAAATGGGATAATTTACCAATTGTTTATAAACTATTTATGGCAGTGTTTGGCGTAATTTCTTTGATTATTGTTATATTATTTTCGTACGTGTGGGGATATGAATCAAATTTAATGCTCAAAAAAGAGCAAGAGGCTCTCCAAAAGCAATCCCTGATGGTCGCCGAAGATTTGGACGTCCATTTGAATCACTTGCAAAAAGAGATTCTCTTTTTATCATGCATGGAGGTGATGAATGATATGCTAACGCGTGATCTGGATAAGCGCATTAGCAAAATACTAGAACAAAAAGCGGATGATTTGGGCGAATCCATCACGTTATTCACTGTAGAACCGGATGGAACTATCCCCTTATCCTCCAACATAAATCACATCACTGGTGTCTTTAAAGAAGCCAATGCCATAAAAAATGCGGTAAAATCACAAAAAACGTATCTTTTTCTAGGAAAGAATCTTTATATTTTTACACCTATGTACGGGTCGTTTTACACCCATGGTCTTTTGGGCTATCTTGTCATGTCATATCCATTAAAAAACTTTGAACTACGGCTAAAAACAGATCAAAAGTTTTACCGCTGGCTTTCTCCTCCAGCGATCCCCTCTATAAGTTATCCTGCCAATATCCCCATGCTGAACAGCAATGATTATTTGTATCATAGCATACCCCTTCATGGGGTGCTGAAAGGGTGGATATTGCACTATGCCATGCCGAAAAATGAAGCGCTTTCCCTTTTGTATCATTTTCAAACACTTTTTTTGAGCGCTTTTGGCATCGGGTTGGCATTGATTGCTTTTTTGGTTTGGATCATTGTCCTTCGTATTATCAAACCTCTTCGAGAGCTTTCGGATACGGCGATGAGGATTTCAACTACGGGTGACTACTCCCAAACCGTTGCCGAAACTGCATTGGATGAGATCGGCATTATGGCTCATGCATTCAATGCGCTCATGTTTACTACGCTGGCCAACATAAAGCATCTGGAATATGAACGTGAGAAACATGCTGAAAAACTGGTCAGTTTGATTGGTTTTTTTAATGCCATTACCCGTACCGACACAAAAGAGGCCACGATTGCAATTACAATGGATCAGATACGCCGTTTCAGTAATGCCAAAGAGGTTTATTTTAGTCTTGAAGGATGTGACACTAATGACATTACTATTGCATTGAATGCCGTTGGAAATGAAACACCTGGTGTGATTTGTATACAAGAGCCGGCACTGAATAAAGAAGCAAACGAGCGTTTTTATGCAGCCTTGGAACGGATGCTGGCACTTCAAATGGAGCGGATTGAATTATTAGGAAAAACACAAGCAGCCCTGAAAGCAAAATCGGCCTTTTTATCGGCTATGTCCCATGAGCTGAGAACCCCGATAGGTTCGATCTTAAGCTTGATCCAATACACAATGATACAACCGCAAACCCCTGATCCCATTTTGGTAACGCTGGGGAAGATAGAAAATTCAGCCTACCATTTACTGAGCGTTATCAATAATGTTCTTGATTTGGCAAAGGCCGAATCCGGAAAAATGGAACCCCATATCATTCAGTGTAATCCGATGAAGCTTATCAAAGATGCGCTGGAGCTGGTTTCCCCTTTGGCCGAAGAAAAGGGGTTGCATGTTACTACCACATTTGAAGCCGCTGAAGCAGTATTTAGAAGCGACGAACGCCTTTTCAAACAGGTGGTTATAAACCTTCTGTCAAATGCTATTAAATATACGGAAGAAGGGACGATCGATATACAACTTCATAATGATCAAGGAGTTTTTATTTTGCGGATAAGAGACAGTGGACGGGGGATTGTACCGGAAGCCTTAGTCCACTTGTTTGATGAGTTTTATCAGGTGCATTCCATCGATCCTAGCGGTTTGAAAGGGAGTGGATTGGGACTTGCCATTAGCAAACACATAGCCCATCTGCTTCAGGGGGACTTATCGATCACCAGTGAGGGAGAAGGAATGGGAACGACCGCTACGTTCCGGTTCCGTTCATTATAGAACGCTTATTGGGCAATCATATACCCCACACCTCTCACCGTTTGTATCAGCTCATCTGCATCAAGTTTTTTGCGAAGATTTTTTATATGGGCATCTACAATATTACTCGCAGCAATATGGTCAAAATCACGACTCAAATGTTCTGATATCTGATAGCGGGTTAGGACAGTATTGGCATTGAGGATCAGAAACTCCAATAATTCAAACTCTTTTGCGGATAGTTTTACCGGTACTCCCCTTATTTGTACGCTGCGGGAAGAAAAATCGATTGACAGCTTCCCTAACTGTATGTGAGTCTGTTTTTGGACGCTTTCGCGACGCAGCAAGGCACGGATTCTCGCCAGAAGCTCTATATTGGAAAACGGTTTTTCAAGATAATCATCGGCACCCCCGTCCAATGCTTCGACTTTGTCCTCTATTTCTTTTTTCGACGAAAAGAGCAGGATGGGTGCCTGCAGTTTTTCAAGGCGCAAACGTATCAGTAGATCGATACCGTTTCCATCGGGCAGTATCCAGTCTAACAAAATAAGGTCATATTTTTTTTTGATTGACACACTCCTCACCTTCTCTCAATGTTGCAGCGGTGTCGACATGATAGTGGGCATCTCTCAGTAGTTGTTGTAGTGCGTACATCAATTCTTCATTATCATCAATAATTAAAATATGCAATGTTTCCCTTTTTCATCAAAAATTCATTATTGTAGTGTACCATAACACATTATGATTCAAAAAGGAGACAACATGTCTATAAGAAAGATCAATGGAATCGAAGTTGCAGTACAGCAGTTGGAAAAGCATAGTATGAGCATGCAACAAGCTTATGAATATATTTTGGAACATGTAGAGTCTGCCGAGAGCATATATAAAATGAGTAAAGATTATGGACTCACTACGGATATGCTCGTTCAAATCGTTGGAAACAATATTTCCCATGATGATGTTATCGGCTACTTTAGTGCTCATGGCCTCAATGCGTCAGGCCTTGATAATCTGGCTGATAAGCTTGAGGATCTGGTTGACGATGATGACGATGATTTGGTTGACGATGATGAGGATGATGAGGATGATGATGAGGATGACCATGACGATGATCTGATTGATGATGATTTGGTTGACGATGATGAAACAGACGATGCAGCTGTAGATACTGTAGATACTGGCTCTCTTAGTATACAAGTTGTAGCGCAGCAGTTGAAAAAACATAATATTAGCATGCAGCAAGCTCATGAATATATTTTGGAACATTCAGAATCTGCTGAAACGGTATACAATATGAGTAAAGATTTTGGATTTACTACGGATATGCTCGTTCAAATTGTCGGAAACAATATTTCACATGATGATGTCGTCGGCTACTTCAGTGCTCATGGCCTCAATGCATCAGGACTAGATATTCTTTAAGATATCTGTATAAAATTAGGGATATTCCCTAATTTATTTTTTCTTTGAATAGAAGTCAATAAAATTAATTATTAGTTGTATCAACTATCCTATCTGCAATTCAATATTTCAATTCACTAACTATAATTTCACTTACAATACTTTACATTATGTTAAAAAACATGGTGTAATGAAAAAAACGAGAGTCTGAAAGCCTTAGGAAACTTCTCTACTATGAGGGTTTGTAAAGGATTATCTAAAATGAGTTTTACACCGTAAGTTAGGCTTTGCACAAGAAGCGGCTTAAACTGTATGAAGTGCCTTAGTTAAAGGCTTTTCCACTGGTCGGAGCGACCTGACTCGAACAGGCGACCTCTACCACCCCAAGGTAGTGCGCTAGCCAAACTGCGCTACGCCCCGATACCATATGCGAATTATATCAGATGAGATGCTGAAGATTTGTTTAGAAAGCGCTCTGAAAAACTCTATTCTAATTTTTTATAACATCATACCCTGAGGGAATCGTAGGAAGAAAACGAGACGCTGGGATTGAGCTGTTTTGAACAGGCTTTAAAAATTGTATCGTGACGTGATTGTCATAGCTATCGGTATAGTGAATCGCACTTAGTAAATCGTATTTGAAGATAATCGTATACGTTTGTCCATTGACCGTTGCGCTATAGTGTTCACTGTCGATTTTTTTGGCTTTTTTGATGATTTCTAAAAAGTCGATTTCATCGCCCAGCGAACGGACGGTAGCCTGCTCGATCTGAGGTTCGAGAATCACCAGACGTTTACCGCTGATATAAACGCTTTTTTGGATTGGTTTTTGATATGACCACAGCGCATTTTGGGGTTTACTCGCCCACAGTTCACCGCGGTATACGATCACTTTTCCATGTTCATCGACAATACGTTGCTCAAAAGAAGAATTAAAAGAATTAATCTCTTGCGGAGAAGCAAACAGGGTGAGGGTCAATAATGATAATAAGGGTAAAAAACGCACAAATTTCCTTGTTGTATGGATAAAGAATTGTACCATCATACCCATTAACCAAAACAATAGTATACCTGTGTTAAAATCAGCGACTTTTTAGATACAGAACTTATGAAGGTAATCAATGCTCCAATCATTTATGGGAAAACTCTTTGGCACAAAAAACGATCGTGAAGTTAAAAAATATCTTGCACATGTTGAACAAATCAATGCGCGTGAGGCACACTTTTCTACTTTGGATGATGCGTCACTTCAAAACGCTTTTGCCCTTTTAAAAGAATCCGTACAAAACGGAACCCAAACATTGGACAGTGTCCTGGTTGACTCTTTTGCCATTACCCGTGAAGCCAGTAAGCGTGTGTTAGGCATGCGTCATTTTGATGTACAGCTTATCGGTGGTATGGTACTGCATGATGGGCGTATCGCTGAGATGAAAACAGGTGAGGGGAAAACCCTTGTTGCAACGCTTGCGGTTATTCTCAATGCGATGAGCGGCGAGGGAGTTCACGTAGTCACCGTGAATGATTACTTAGCATCCCGTGATGGAACACAGATGTCGGCTCTTTATGCATTTTTAGGTTATGAGACAGGTATATTGCTGGAAGGGGAACATAACCCTGCCAATAAGCGTCTGCAATACGGTGCCCACATTACGTATGGAACAAACAACGAATTTGGATTTGATTACCTGCGCGACAATATGACCTATTCAAAAGAGCATATGGTTCAGCGTGATCATGCTTTTGTCATCGTCGATGAGGTGGATTCGATTTTGATCGATGAAGCGCGTACTCCGTTGATTATTTCAGGGCCTACGAACCGTGCATTGGAAAACTATACCCGTGCGGACTTGGTTGCCAAGGCATTGGTAAGAGACGAGCATTTTACCGTCGATGAAAAAGACCGTCTTATTTTGACTACGGAAGAGGGGATTATCAAGGCAGAAGAACTTTTTGGCGTGGATAATCTTTACAGTATTGAAAATTCTTCTCTTTCTCACCATTTGGACCAAGCGCTTAAAGCAAACTATTTGTTCGAAGCAGACGTTGACTACGTACTCCAAGACGATCAAGTGGTCATCGTTGATGAGTTTACGGGTCGCCTTTCTGAGGGACGCCGTTTTTCTGAGGGGTTGCACCAAGCACTTGAGGCAAAAGAAGGCATTATTATCAAAGAAGAGACCCAAACGCTTGCCGATATTACCTTCCAGAACTATTTTAGAATGTACAAAAAAATCGGAGGAATGACCGGTACGGCACAAACAGAAGCAACCGAATTTTCTCAAATTTACAATTTGGACGTTATCTCCATCCCGACCAATGTTCCTGTTATTCGTAAAGATTTGAATGATCTCATTTATAAAACCGAAAGTGAAAAATTTTCTGCTGTTATAGAGAAGATCAAAGAGTTGCATGCTAAAGGGCAGCCGGTTCTTATTGGTACGGCATCGATTGAAAAATCTGAAAAACTGCACCTCCTTATCAAAGCCCAAAAAATTCCTCATACGGTTTTGAATGCTAAAAACCATACTCAAGAGGGTGAGATCATTAAAAACGCAGGGGCCAAGGGTGCGATTACGATCGCTACGAATATGGCTGGACGCGGTGTTGACATCAAAGTAAGTGATGAGATCAAAGAACTGGGCGGTTTGTATATCCTAGGTACTGAGCGGCATGAAAATCGTCGTATCGACAATCAGCTGCGCGGACGTTCAGGACGTCAGGGCGATCCGGGAACGACACAGTTTTATTTGAGTCTTGAAGATAACCTGCTGCGTATTTTTGGTTCGGATAAGATCAAGTCTATCATGGAACGCTTGGGGGTTGAAGACGGTGAGTATATCGAATCTTCCATGGTGACACGTGCCGTTGAAAAAGCACAGAAAAAAGTCGAAAACATGCACTTCGAGGGACGTAAACACATTGTTGAATACGATGATGTTGCGAATGAACAGCGTAAAATTGTGTATAAGTTCCGTGGTGAGCTTCTCGATCCGGCTTATGATATTGCGACCAAGATCGACATGATCCGCCAAGAGTATATTACACGATCATTGGCATTAAGCGGAATATTTGAAGGTATATCTCAAGAAGAGATCAATCTTGATAAATTGGTACTTTTATTTCAAGAAGAACTCAATGCAATGGTAGATACAGCTCTCTATACGGAGCAAACCTACAGTGCTGTTTTAAATAAGTCAATTGATGTTTTAAAAGAACAATACGATGCAAAAATGTCGGTTATTGATCCATCTACGCGTTCAAATATTGAGCGTGAAATTTATCTCAAAACACTTGATACCGCATGGCGTGAGCATTTATACCAAATGGACAGTATGAAAACAGGTATCCGGTTACGTGCTTATAACCAAAAAGATCCATTGGTTGAATATAAAAAAGAGAGCTATAACCTCTTTAGTGAGCTTGTAGGGACCATTAAATATGATACGATCAAGACGCTTCATGTGATTCAGTTTAGAGTCGAAAATGTTGAAGAAGAGGCTCAGGCGTTAGCAAAACAAATGGAAGTACAAAAACGTCAAGAAGAGTTGCAAATGTCGCTTAATCATGCAAGCAGTGAACTTGAAAGCTCAAAAATAGCGCGTAACGATGATTGCCCATGCGGAAGCGGATTAAAATATAAAAACTGCTGCGGTAAATCAGGACCTAAAAAAGGGGTATTCGCCTCTTGACTATCGTCCGTTATCTGACCAAACGTTTTTTACGGTTTGACAAAGAACAACCATTTATCTTTATCTCTGCTCTTTTAGCGTTTAGCGGAATTGCCCTGGGCGTTATGGTGCTTATCATTGCGATGGCATTAATGAACGGTTTTGACAATGAGTTTAAGAAAAAACTTACGGTTATGAATTATCCTCTCACAATACAGCCTAAATTTTTTGGCGCTGTTGACGCATCGCTTCTTCAAGAACTCGAACAAAAATTTCCAAATCTTGCTTTTAGCCCTTACATTAGTTCTTCTGTTTTATGCCGATACGATACGCTGCTTGAGGGCGGGTATCTTTTTGGGGTTGATTTCAAGCGTGAAGCAAAAGTGAATGAGATTGTGGCAAAAGGGCTTGAAAAGCATGTTCCTAAGGGATTTGAGGTAATGATTGGCAAGGGGCTCATGGAAGCGTATTCGCTCAAAAGCGAGGATAAACTCACCTATATCTTTACGCAACTGGAACCGGGCGGAATCGCCATGTCTCCAAAAATGAAACGCTTTAAGCCTACGGCTGTTTTTGATTCAGGATTAAGTGCATACGATAAAGGATATTCTTATACCACACTGGAATCATTGCAAAAAGTATTAGCACTTCCAGAAGGTGTATATGATGGAATACATGTTCACTCAAGCGTTCCAGAAAAGGATATTACTAAAATTGCAGCAGTGTTGCCCGATTCGGTTTCCATTCGTGGCTGGTGGGAAGACAATGGGAATTTTTTTGCCGCATTGCAAATGGAAAAAACTTCTCTTTTTATTGTGTTAATGCTCATTATCCTTATCGCGGCTATTAATATAATTTCGTCTCTTTTAATGACGGTTATGAATCGTCGCAGTGAAATTGCACTGTTGCTTTCGCTTGGGGCATCTAAACAGGAGATTAAGCGTGTCTTTTTGATTCTAGGGGTTGTTATCGGGACTTTGGGGATTATTACAGGATCTCTTCTGGGATTTTTTGGAATATGGGTTTTGGGAAGTTTTGATATTATCTCACTGCCTGCGGATGTTTATCCAACATCAACACTGCCTCTTGATTTGACGATAACTGATTTTTTCTCTATTATCATCGGTGCGTTTGGTATTGTGATACTCTCAGCCTGGTATCCGGCCAAAAAAGCTGCGGATGTCGATCCGCTAACCGTATTACGTAACGAGTAAGTTGCTATTTTTTCTTCTCATCATCCATCATCCATAAAAATGGATAGGTGACCGTTCGTTTTAAGATATTGAACGGTATCGTAATGATCTCTTTTGCAATTGCCGTTTCTACGACAGGATCGCTCAGTTTTCCTTTTAGATTTACCGTCGTACTTACCGAGCCGTGATCTCCAAAAAGTATGTAGCCCACCATAGGAATACGTCCCAGTTGTGATCCTAAATCACTTTTCAGGGTAAGAGTTCCTTGAATAGAATCCTCTTTGAAGTTTACATTTCCCTCGCCATTTATTTTGAGCTCAGGTGAATTCAGAGTGAAATTTTCAACATGAAATTTGTGATTACGGAAAGTATAATGGCTATAGACCTCTTTAATGGGAAGTCCATTTGTATTGTAATTTGGAAGAGAAAAAGTAGCCAGTGATGGGACCGTATTGATAAACGATAAAACATTGTTGAGGAGTTTATATTCTTTTAGGACAGTATTCTCAATGCGCATAATCCCTTCAAAATCATCTACTTGACCTCCCAATTCAAAAGACATTGCACCGCCTTGAAAGTCACTAAAAGCAAATAAGTGTTCCATAAAGATATCGTTAAAATGACTTCCTTTAACATGATACAATCCATTTCTCATTTGCAAATCTGCCCAGCCTGACCCATGAGTCATACGAGCTTCTAGATCGTTTCCTATTAGCGTAGCAGTTAATGTATCAGCCATTACTTTTCGGTTCTTCATTAAGTAGAGATGGGTATTGGTGGCATTAAGATGTATGGGTACATACGAAGGGCTTTCTTGTGATTTCTCCCCTGTGGGAATATCAAGCCATCTTGCCAGTTCAGGTGCATTGATACCCATGTTGTTGGCACGGATATTGATGGATTTATCATAGTCAATCTTGAGACGGTCATTAACCCTGATAGAAGATTTGCCATTTAGATAAGATCCGCTAAACCGATACGATGAGAGGCTTTGTCCATTAACCATCATCAAGCGGTAGGGATAGTCTATAATTCCATTAAATGTATATCGCCGTTCTTTTGGATAATAAAAAAGATTAGCATGGCCGTGAGTTATCTGATATTGGCGCAGCAAGGGTGAATTATTACTTAAAAGAGATATGTCAGGGACGGTTATTTTCCATCCCTGGCTCATCGTTGTAAAATCAATACCCAATGATTGCGAATGAAGGGTTAACTGTTCTTCAATAGTATTGACAGAAAAATTCTGATTTTTATTAAGATTGATATAGTTACTAATTGTTTTGTTCAAAGGAATCAAGTTTGTGAGTGATATGGAACCTTGATTAAGTTTCCATAGATATTCTCCAAAAACGCTTCCCTCGAGAAAAGTTTCTATTCTTACTTTGGTATTGTCAAATATGAGCTTGTTGTCAATGGCACGTATTTTAAGGGGAGACAGTGAAAAATCCTGCCCGTTAATCTCCCAGAAAGAATCAGTATTGGAAGTGATATTAACGCCATTTTTATCGGCAATGAGGGTGAGCGCATAGTTTTTGGTGTGCAATAAAAGATCGTGTGTATTCAATTTATCAAGCCCAAGTTGAAGCCACCATACCTGAGGTGAAATTTTTCCTGTAAACGTTCCTTGAATTTTATCGGGAACAGAAAAATGCAGTTTTGGGATGACTGCAGAAGCGTTTTTGAAGTCATAAGGTATGGTAAAGCCTTCAACTTTAACCGTCTCATTCAACACTTTCCACTGTGTCGGAACTATTTGAAGTGTGTCATGAGTAGGGCTAATATTATAAATAGCGATTGTTTTAAGCGGATGTGTTGACAAAGACAATACTGTTGAATCGCCGGTAGGAGAAAAAGAGTAGGGTAGTATTTTCACACTTCCTTTTTGGATATGGGCATCATAATGACCTTCTACTTGTGCGTGCAATCTATTTTTATAGTTAGCATCAAATCCGCTGAAAAATACTTTGTTAGTGTCAAGTGTTACGATTCCACCCACGGTTTGGAAAATAAAGTTTTCCAATTGAAGTTCAGATTTTCCAGGAATAAATCTCCCTTTTGCTGTGGTATCAAAATTGTTAAGATTAATCGAGAGATTCAGATCAACATTGCATAAGCCGCTGTTTTGACGAATAGGAACGGTAATATTGTAATAACGTAGCAAATTCAGGATGGAATCATTTAGCTGCGCACGATTGGTTAATATGTGGGCATTAAGCAGTATGTGTTGAGGATTGAAATCAATAAACAGATGACTCTTTTGTGTTGGAATGGTATAAAACGAGCCATTTAGCGGATAAATACCTAACACACCATTTTTAAAAACAAGTTCCACTTTTTTAGCAACGATAGGAGCTATTTTAGGTGCAAAGGTATACTCAGCATCGTCTACGCTTGCACGTATAAAAAGACTCTGTAAAAGTTTCTGTGGCTGATCGTATAAAAAACTCCCATGACATTCATGAAGGGTCAATCGGCTGGCCTTTGCATACTGAGTTATCCAAGGACGGGTTTGAGGCGATACGTTGAAAAAATCCACCAAATTATCTAAAGTACTAAAGGATTGATCTGTTTTAATGTTAATATGAAGTTTTTTCTGGTCTCCTAGGGCATAAGCTTTGAGGATTGGGGTGTTTGGCAATGCAAAGCTTCCCCATGCATTTAGCTTTTGCTCTTGTAAGTAAAGATGTAAAAGTCCATGGACATGTGCTGCTGATTTATTTTTGGAAGAAAGAGTTAGCTTAAATTTGGAAGGTGTTATCGCGAAATAACCATTCATACGGATTTTTCCCATACGAACATCGATCGTTCCTAGAGAATTTTTGTGATAGTGCAGTGAAACTTCTGTATTTTGATAACGGATAGCTTTTATGTCGATAGAAGCAATCCAACGCTGCATCCAATTAATACGGTCGGCTATTTTAGAAAGAGGTTTGAGGGTAATGGGTTCATTATCGCGATGAAGTTCATTTAAGTCAATTAAAGAGGCAGTGATGGTGAGCCTATTATCCCATTTTAGATATAATCTTTCAAATTTTATATCCCCTAATTTGAGATGAGAAATGGTAAAACCTTCTAACAAAGCAACAAAAACAAAGAAGCCCGTAAGAAAGAGCAAAAGTAAAAAAACAAGTATATTAAAGTGGATTTTTTTAATTATTTTAATGATGGTTTTATCGTTCATAGTTTACCTGTTTACTACAGTTACATCACCAAAAATAGTCTATATACCGAAGGGTTCTGTTTTTAAAAGTATAGCACACCTGCAAAATAATGGTGTTAATCTTTACAAGATAGATGCCATCATTCTTAGATTGATCGGTCATCCACAACAAGGTTGGATTGATTTAAAAGAAGAAAAATCAACACGTATTGAGTACCTGTATAAACTTACAACGGCAAAGGCTGTAACCCAAACCATTACGTTGATACCTGGAGAAACAACGGTCATATTTTTAGAACAGATGGCTCGGCAATTGAATTTAAATGAAAAAAAATTAAAAGATGCCTATGCAGATTTGGCGAAAGCACCCGAAGGGATGTTTGTTCCCGATACCTATAGTATTCCCAAAGAAATTAATGAAGAAAAACTTATTGCCTTTTTGCTAGATCAGTCAGCACAAAAACATATGGCTATGGCAACAAAGCTTCTAGGTAGCTATGATGAATCAAGATGGTTACAATTAGTAACACTTGCATCCATTGTTCAAAAAGAAGCGGCTTCAGTAGAAGATATGCCTATGGTGAGCTCAGTCATTAAAAATCGACTTGCAAAAAACATGAGACTTCAAATGGACGGCACCTTGAACTATGGAAAATACTCTCATAAAAAGGTAACAGCTGCACGTATACGCAGTGATAAAACAACGTATAATACGTATAAACACCGAGGTTTGCCTGAATATCCTGTTTGTAATGTCAGTTATGCAGCGCTGGATGCGGCTGTCAATCCAAAAGAGACAGATTACCTTTATTTTGTACGTGGGAAAAATGGTGAGCATATTTATAGTAGTTACTTTTCTACACACCATAAAAACATACTAAATGCTACAAAATGAAACATATATTGGGCTTTTCAGATTCATTTTATGTTACAAATACAAAAAATGATGAACTAAGTGTTATTATTCTTCTGTATAAACAACAAAAAGAAGTATAAAAACAAAAAGAGGAGTACCCAATGTCAAAAATCATTTGGTCAGTAATTGATGAAGCACCAGCCCTAGCGACTTACTCGCTTTTACCAATTGTAAATGCGTTTACTCAAGCCGCAGGCGTTGAAGTAGTTACAAGTGACATCTCACTTTCAGGTCGTGTACTTGCGGCAATGGGTCTTGCCCAAGACGAATTGTCAAAATTAGGTGAAGTTGTATTGCAAGAAGATGGAAATATCATCAAGCTTCCAAACATTTCAGCTTCTGCAGGTCAATTGAAAGATTGTATTGCTGAACTTCAAGCTCAAGGTCACAAAATCCCTAATTATCCTGAGAATCCAACAACGGATGAAGAAAAAGCTATTGCTGCTAAATACGCTACTTGTTTAGGTTCAGCGGTTAATCCGGTTCTTCGCGAAGGTAATTCAGATCGTCGTGCAGCGGTAGCCGTTAAGAAATTTGCTCAAAAAAATCCACACAAACTACGCGCATTCGCTACAGATTCTAAAGCGTACGTTGCACATATGGAAGGGAAAGGCGATTTTTACTCACATGAAAAATCGGTAACTCTTGATGCAAATCAAAAAGTAGTAATCGCTCTTAACGGTAAAGAATTGAAAACTGTGGATTGTGTTGCTAATGAAGTACTTGACGGTACATTCATGTCAATTTCAGCACTTAAAGCTTTTTACAAGAAAACAATCGAAGATGCAAAAGCAAAAAATCTTATCTGGTCTCTTCACTTAAAAGCAACCATGATGAAGATCTCTGATCCAATCATGTTCGGTTACGCTTTTGAGATCTTCTTCGCAGATGTATTCGCTAAATACGCAGATGTATTTAAAGCGGTTGGTGTTAATCCAAACATGGGTATGTCTGACCTTGAGAAGAAAATTGCGGGTCACGCTAAAGAAGCTGAGATCAAAGCAGCTTTCCAAGCAGTTGTAGAAGCTGATGCTCCAAAAATCGCTATGGTTGATTCTGACAAAGGAACAACAAACTTCAACGCATCTAACGATGTTATTATCGATGCTTCTATGCCGGTAGTTGTTCGTGAAGGTGGTAAACAGTGGGACAGAACAGGGGCAGCTCTTGAGACAGTTGCTGTTATTCCTGACTCTACATACGCAATGTTCCATGCTGAGATGGTAGCGGATTGTGTTAAACATGGTCAGTACGATGTATCAACAATGGGAACTATGCAAAACATCGGTCTTATGGCTCAAAAAGCAGAAGAGTACGGCTCTCACCCAACTACATTTGAACTCAAAGAAGCGGGTACTGTAACAGTAACGGGTGCAAATGGTGTTCTTATGAGTTTTGAATGTGAAGCGGGTGATATCTGGCGTATGTCTCGTACTAAAGATGCTGCGATCAAAGACTGGGTTCGTTTGACAGTTGAAAGAACCAAACTTGAGGGAATCCCTGCAATTTTCTGGTTGGATGAAAAACGTGCGCATGATGCAGAGTTGATCAAAAAAGTTAATGCATACCTAAAAGATTTTGATACGACAGGTCTTGATATTCAATTCATGAACGTAACAAATGCTACACGTTTTACAAATACACGTATTCGTGAAGGTAAAAATACAATCGCGGTAACAGGTAACGTTTTACGTGACCACTTGACAGATATGTATCCGATCCTTGAGCTTGGAACATCTGCGAAAATGCTTTCTATCGTTCCATTGCTTGCAGGTGGTGGTTTGTATGAGACTGGTGCGGGTGGATCAGCTCCTAAGCACGTTGAACAATTTGTTAAAGAGGGTCACTTACGTTGGGATTCTTTGGGTGAGTTCTTGGCATTGGCTGAGTCTTTACGTTTCCTAGGTCAAAAACACGCTGATGCAAAACTAACTGCTTTAACTGCTGGTTTAGATACTGCAAATGCAGCTTACCTTGATAACAACAAAGAGCCAGGCCGTAAAGCGGGTGAGCCGGACAACAAAGCGTCTCACTTCTTCTTGGCACAATACTGGGCTAAAGCACTTGCTGAGGGCGACAACGCTGAGCTAGCAGCTAAATTCGCTCCGGTTGCTAAAGCATTAGTAGACAATGAAGCAAAAATTATGGAAGAGCTTCTTGCAGTAGAAGGTAAACCACAAGATATCGGTGGTTATTTCCGTCCAGATGATGCAAAAGCTGAAAAAGCAATGCGTCCGTCTGCTACATTAAACGCAATTATCGCTTCTATATAATATAATACTCCCCTAAAATCTTCAGCATACTTGCTGAAGGTTACTTTTTGTCGTTTTATTTCTGTAGAGAATATCTCTATAAATATAAGACGATAGGTCATCGTCTGTGTATTAACTCTCTGACCGTATGCTTATTAGTGTTTTTTATAAAAATAGTGACGAGTATAGTGGATTGTAGGGAGTTGTACGTATTTTGACACTAAGGAAACAAAAAATGGTTAAAGGCAAACGTGTCGGAATAGTCGGAGCAGGAAATGTTGGGTCTACAATTGCCTATTCATTAGCTATGCAGGGTGCTTGTCATGAGATTATTTTACGTGACAATAAAATAGAAATAGCGCGCGGTAAAGCACTTGATATGTCTCAAGCTGCAGCTGCAATTCGCAGTCATACGGTTGTGAGTGTTGCCGATAAAATGGCTGATTTGACGGATTGTGATATTGTCGTTATCACAGCTGGAAGTCCACGATTACCAGGTATGAGTCGAGATGATTTATTGATGATTAATGCAAATATAACGCGTGAAGTTATTGAGGGAATTGCAAAATATTCTCCAAATGCCATTATTATTATGGTTTCTAATCCACTTGATGTTATGACGTATGTTGCACTTAAAGAGAGTGGATTCGATCGAAGTCGTGTTATTGGGATGGCGGGTATTTTGGACAGTGCTCGTATGGCGGCGTTTATTCAAGAAAAACTTGGATACGGCGGAGGACAGATCCGTGCTTCAGTTATGGGTGGTCATGGAGATGATATGGTTCCGCTTCCACGATATTCGACTGTTGCAGGTGTACCTCTCTCTGATTTATTATCGCAAGATGAAATCAATGAAGTAGTACAGCGTACACGTAGCGGTGGAGCAGAAATTGTGGCTCTCTTGCAAACGGGTTCAGCTTATTATGCCCCTGCAAAGTCTACAGCTATGATGATTGATGCAATTTTAAAAGATACAAAACAAATTCACCCTTGTGCCGTGTACCTTGATGGTGAATACGGTTACAGTGACGTTGTAAGCGGTGTTCCTGTAATGCTGGGAGCAAACGGTGTTGAAAAAATCATTGAGATAACGCTTGATGATACTGAGAAAGCCATGTTTGCAAAATCATGTGCTTCAGTTCAATCTATGATTGATACCTTGAATTCCAATAAATTTTTCCAAGGAGTGTAACAGAGATGTCTTACCGTATAGAAAAAGACACAATGGGCGAAATTAAAGTTCCCGAAAATGCGTATTGGGGTGCTCAAACCCAGCGTTCGATTGAAAACTTTGCTATCGGCGAAGAGACAATGCCTTATGAGATTACGAGAGCATTTTCTTATCTAAAAAAAGCAGTTGCAATTGTCAATAAAGATCTTGGCAAACTGGATGCAAAAAAAGCAGAGGCCATTGGACAGGCTGCTGATGAGATGTTAGCTGGAAAGCTTGATGGAAACTATCCTCTAGTTGTATGGCAAACGGGTTCAGGCACTCAGTCAAATATGAACAACAATGAAGTTCTTGCAAATCGTGCTACTGAGATCCTTGGCGGTGATTTTCGTAAAGAAAAACTTGTTCATCCTAATGATGATGTTAATAAATCTCAGTCTTCAAATGACACGTATCCAACTGCACTTCACGTTGCAGCGGTTATCGCCGTTGAAACAAGACTGCTTCCTGCTATTGCAAAATTAAAAGCTACGCTTGCTGATAAGTCTGCTAAATTTGATTCTATAGTGAAAATTGGTCGTACGCACCTTCAAGATGCTACACCGATCACTCTTGGGCAAGAAATAAGCGGTTGGGTAGAGATGCTTAACAAATGTGAAAAGATGGCAATACAGTCACTTGAACCGGTTCGTGAGCTCGCACTTGGCGGTACTGCAGTGGGAACAGGTTTGAATGCCCATCCTGAATTGGGCACACGTGTTGCTGCTAAACTTACTGAACTTACGGGGCATCAGTTTGTTACTGCTCCAAATAAATTTCATTCATTGACTTCTCATGATGCACTTGTTTATTCTCACGGTGCGCTTAAAGCGCTTGCTGCTGACATGATGAAAATAGCCAATGATGTTCGTTGGTTGGCATCTGGACCGCGTTGTGGGCTTGGGGAAATTACTATTCCTGAAAATGAGCCAGGTTCTTCAATTATGCCAGGTAAAATTAATCCAACTCAAGCAGAAGCTGTAACGATGGTTACTTGCCAAGTTTTTGGAAATGATGTTGCGATTTCTATGGGTGCTTCTCAGGGTAACTTTCAGCTAAATGTATTTAAGCCGGTTATCGCTCTTAATTATCTTCAGTCTGTACGCTTGTTAGCAGATTCTATTTCATCGTTTAATGATCATTGTGCTGTT
>JAMCPS010000093.1 GCA_023379705.1 Campylobacterota bacterium | reverse complement strand
AACAGGTTTCCCCATCCCTTTGGCTACGCTCAATATATCGATTAACGATTTTAAATCATGACCGTCTATTGGACCTATGTATTCAATTCCCATCTCTTCAAACAAAATTCCGGGGGTAATGAGCTTGAATGACTCTTCAAACCGTTTGGCAAGATAATGGGCTCCTTCTCCAAAATTATCGACAAATTGTTCTGTTTTCTTTTTAAACCGCTGATAAAAAGGACTTGCCATTGCGGAACTTAGCATCCGGCTGATTGCTCCAATTGGCTTTGCAATACTCATTTCATTGTCATTTAGAATAATTACCAGAGGGTATTTGAGATCACCAAGCTCATTGAGCGCTTCATAAACCATACCTGCACTCATAGCTCCATCCCCGATCAACACCACAGGAATGCGCGTGGATTCCTCACCTTTGAGGGCTATTGCTTTTGCGGCTCCAACTCCTAATGAAATTGAGGTAGAACTGTGCCCTGCGATAAAATAATCACAGGGTGACTCACTGGGTTTTGTATATCCGCTCATCCCGCCAAACTGACGCAAGGTGTCAAACTCATCCCAGCGATCGGTCAATAATTTATGCGCATACGCCTGATGGGATACATCAAAAATAAAAGGATCCTTTTGGGCATCAAATACTTTGTGCATCGCAATAATAATTTCAGTAGCCCCCAAAGTAGAGCTTAGATGCCCTCCGTTACGACTAACCACTTCCAAGATTCGATCTCGTATTTTTTGAGAAAGTTCTTTGAGTTGCTCATGTGTATATTCTTTTATATTCATACCAAACCTAACTTAATTCTCTAATAATAATGATCGCTTTAATCGTTCAAACCGTTTTTTAATTTGTGAATCTATGTTACCCAAATCACTGATGGCAACAACACCACCTTGGCTGATTGCACGGTCAGACAACACTTCAACATGAGCGAGTGACCCTACTTTTTCAGAGATGAATCCATGATCTGCAGGATTCACACGCAAAGTAATTTTTGAAGCTTCTCCCAATTCTTCAATCAAATCTTCTGAAAGTTTCGCAGCGATTTTAGCACCATTTTCCTGCGTTTCAATGCCTATGACTTCACGTGCTATTTCAAGTGCAGTGTGAGTTAACTCTTTTTGGATGGATTCCAAAGCATTGTTAAACTGACTTGCAGCCGTCTCAAGCGTTTTAACTGAATTTGAAAGCTGTTCTTGTGCTTGCTCTTTTCGCTTTGAGTCCTGTGATTGTTCACTAAGCATCCCTGCAGCCAATCCCTCATCATAACTTATTTTTTTAGCTGATTCAAGTGCGCTTGCATGCTCTTCTTGAAGCGTTTCCAATTTCATTTGCATCTTAATAAAATTCGAACTCATTTCATCGGCTTTTTTTAATAAAGACTCAATGAGCTCATCTTTATGTGAATTGCTCGTTTGCGGTGCCTCATAGCTTTGTTTTTCTTGTGCAGTACTTTTAGTATGTTCAAGACCAAGTTCTTCAGCCGCCTCATGAACACTGGCCCCATTTAGAGCTGAAAGAATTTTAAACTGGTATTTCCCTACCGTATGGTCATTTAAATTTTCTTTCGTGATAATAACATCTTCTATCATGGCTTAGTCAATCATCTCTTCGGTTCCGCCTAACTGAACCACACCTTGTTCTGCAAGCCCTTGTACGGCATCCACAATCCTACGTTGAGCGCTCTCAACCTCTTTCATCTTAACAGCACCCAAGAACTGTAATTCTTCAACAAATGTATCTTTTGCCCGCTGAGACATATTCGCATAAAACTTCTCTTTAAGCTCTTCAGGCGCACTTTTAAGTGCTAGCATAAGGTCATTTTTATCCACTGCTTTGAGAATTTCTCGTACACTGTTTACATCCAATGAAGAAATATCTTCAAAGGTAAACATCATCTCTTTAATCGATGCTGCAAGCTCTTGGTCAAGCTGCTCAATTTGTGACAACGTCGCTTTTGATGCCGTAGCACCCAAACGGTTGAAGACATCCGCCACTGCACGCGGTCCGCCAACTTCGACTTTGTAGGTTGCCAATGCTTCTAGTTTTGACTCTAAAACAGCACTTACACGCTTGATAATCGATGGTGAAATATCTCCTAATTTTGCCATACGCATTGCGACTTCCGCACGCAAATCATCCGTAAACAAATAGAGTGTTTCTGCTGCTGCCGAGGGCTCCATATGCGCTAGGATAAGAGCAACCGTTTGAGGGTGCTCTGTTGCGATAAAGTCAGCAAGCTGTTGAGGCTTTATTTTTGCAAGATAAGCAAAATTTTGAGCGCCCTGAGACATTTTTGAGAGACGATCCAACACTTTTTTAGCCTCATCAGCACCCAATGCTTTGTAAAGAATTTCACGGGCAAACTCAATACCGCCGCTATTGAGATACTGATTGGATTGGATAATGGCATAAAACTCTTCTAATACGGCTGCCCCAATACTTTTTTCAATGGAACGGTTTTGAGCAATGTATTTTGAAATCTCCGTGATAGATTCAACACTTAATCGTCCAAAAATTTGAGCCGTACTCTCTTCCCCAAGCTGAATTAACAAAATGGCTACTTTCTCTGACATACTCATTTCGTCAAACTGAGATTGTTGCGCTGGATTTAATGTCATTTTTTTATCCCTTTACTAGCCTCGAATGGGCGCCTCTTCATTAATTAATGTTTGAATCAAAGAGGCAACCTCATCAGGGCGTTCTTCGGTAATCTCACGTATTTTTTCAAGAACAACATCGTACTTAAGATCATCTTCGCTAAAGTTATCTCCAATACCCAGCTGACCTTCCACTTTTTTACGCATTTGCTCTACTTTTGCAATCAGATCTTCACTTTCATCCTCTGCTATGTCCAGCACAGGACGCTGAAACTCTTCTTCTTCTCTGCTAAACTCAAGCATTCGATCAGCGAATGGAAGAATTACTTTTTTATACGCTATAAACAAGATTATAGCTACAAGTAAATATTTTAAAGCAGGCATAATCGGTTTGACGTATGTAGTAAAAAATTCTGTTGTTTTGGAAGCCGCATTTTTAGGTGACAAAGCATCTTTAGAGTTTTGGAATTCAAAATTCCGAACCGTTACTAAATCTCCTCGAGCATCATCTACTCCGATGGATTGTTTGACAAGAGATGTAATTGCATCGATTTGTGTTTGATCCAATGGAATATACGTAACTTCATCCCCCGTTAATCCGTTGGTATCTTTTTTAAGTTCATATTTACCATCTACCACAACGGCTGCTGTTATCCTCTTGATACGTGCAAATTCCATTTTAGTAGTAGAAACGGTCTTGGAAATTTCGTAATTCGTTGTTCCTTGAGTTTTTTCGTATTTTTCCCCTGCACCTTGGGCATTCAATCCTTCAACCGGACCAATATTGCTTACAGCACCCGGAACACCACCTACTTGTGCAGGTGCTTGCCCATCACGCTTTTCTTCCAATGTTTGCTCACTGCGCACCACGTTCTCAGGATCATATTTTTCGGATGTCGAACTTTGTTCCGAAAAATCATACTCAATCGTGACTTTCGCAACGACTCGCTCTTTTCCTCCAATAAAGGGAGAAAGAACATTCACTACTTTTTCTTCTTGCTTTTTTTCTTCTCTCGTTTTATACTGTTGCTGCATTTGCGAGAGTTCACCCATCATCGCATCCGCATCGTTATCTCCCAAGCTTTCACCCTCAGAATTAATCAAGGTCACGTTCTCAACCGTCAGTTTCGGAACAGCGGAAGCCACAAGTTTTTTGATCCCTCGGATTTGTTTTGCCGTCAATTTTCGATCCGCATACAATTGCACCATTACCGATGCTGAGGGTGCCACAGCTTCGGATACAAAAAGAGTCTCTTTAGGCAGGGCGAGTGAAACACTGGACTTTTCAACGGGCGAAAGAGAATCTATGGATCGGGCTAATTCCCCTTCAAGTGCACGTCTAAACTTCACCTCTTGATCAAAGTTCGTTGCTCCAAACTCTTGCTTGTCAAACAATTCAAAGCCCACATGCCCTTCTTTTGGAATCCCCATCGAAGCAATCGTGATACGCTCTTTATAAACTACTTCTTTAGGAACTTCAATAACATTATCACGCGGTATTCTGTAGGGAATTTTGTCTTTTTCAAGCTGAGCCACAACTTGCGCAGCATCCTGTGGTGTCAATTGCTCAAAAAGAACTTGATACCCTCCCTCACTGCTTCCTTTAGGATCAGAAGTAAAGAGTACCAGAAACAAAAGAAATCCAATAATACTGGCGACTGCTACGCCTATAATTATTTTTTGTGCTTGCGTTAATTTTCCAAATAAAACAACAAGTTGCGAAAAAAGAGCTTTAAAATCCATTGGTACCTAAATAATAATTATAATAACGGCTCACAGAGCTCGAAGAATCGACTGTTTTGTACTTGCGTACCAATAGTCACACGAATTGCATTCAATCCATAACTGCTTAAATCACGTATAATCATACCCTTTTTTAACAATGCTTGTGCTATTTGAGATGAATTTTTTGCATCAGGAAGCGATAATGTGACAAAATTGGTATAACTTTCGATTATTTGAATCCCTTTTTCATCTGCAAACGCTTCGTATCGCTTCATTTCTTTAAAATTATCACTAATGCACTCTATGACAAATGCTTCATCTTCTAATGCAACTGAAGCTGCTTCCAGTGAGAGCGTGGTAATATTAAACGGTGGACGCACTTTATAAAGTGCTTTGATAATAGATGCCGATGCAATACCGTACCCAACACGCATACCCCCAAGCCCGTAAGCCTTTGAAAATGTCCCCAAAAATAATACATTGTCAAATTTCTCTATCAAATCTTTAGGTTCTACGGCCTTTGAAGGATCTTTAAAACGAGCATACTCCATATAGGCGCCATCTACAATAACCAACGTATCGTTATCCACTTTCTCAATAAAAGAGATCATTTCACCTGCATCCAGAGCATCTCCTGTCGGATTGTTTGGAGTACATAAAAAGATGATGGAAGGCTTATGCTCTTGATACAATGCGTAAAACTCTTCCATATTGTGTTCACGTGAAGCGGTACGGACAATCACAGCGCCTACTTGCTTTGCATAGATCTCATACATAGCAAATGTCACACTGTTCATTAATACCTTTGAGCCGTTATGTGCTTTGGCATGAATGGCAAACTCGATAACCTGATCACTTCCGGCCCCAACGATCAATTCATCTGAACTGATACCATATTTTTCTCCAAGAGCACTCTTCAACTTTACCATGGAGTCATCCGGGTACAAAGACATATTGTCGATAATTGCACGAACAGCCTCTTTTACTTTAGGAGAACATCCGAAAGGGTTTTCATTGCTTGCCAATTTGACGATATCGTCCTTATCGATACCGTATTCACGCACAACCAGTTCGATGGGCTTACCCGCCTCATAACTTTTAATATTCTCTAATGCGCTGTTAAAATTCATAGTTCTCCCTTTACGTAGCTTCCTAGCCAAGTCACTTCATCCATGTGCTTTTCAAGGAGCCCTTTAATTCTTGGTTCATCAATATGACCAAAAAAGTCTATAAAAAACCAGTATTCAAACCCGTCATTTTCTCTTGAGGGACGGCTCTCAATTTTACTCAGATTGATAGAAGCTTCGTTAAAATCTTCCAAAAAGTGAACCAAGGCTCCTGCTTTTTGGGCATCTTTCAAACGTACCAAAATCGAAGTTTTGTCTTCACCGCTGGCCGCATTTTTGAAATCACTGAGAATAAAAAATCGGGTTGCATTGTTATGCGTATCTTCAATGTTTTCAAACAACGTCGGCACTCCATACAACTTGGCCGCGATATGGGAACATATTGCGGCAGCTTCCGGATCTTTCGATGCGAGTACAGCTGCTTTTGCTGTCGATTCTACAGGAATATGTTCAATCCCCTCAAAGCCATGTTCCAATAAAAATTCACGACACTGTCCAAAACCTTTGTCTTTTGAATAAATCCGTTTAATCTGATATAGCTTTTCAGCTTTGGAAGCAAAGGCCATGTGTATGGGCATGTACAACTCTGCTACGATTTTAACATTTCCCTTGCCCAGCAAATCAAGTGTTTCGCCAACAACACCGTCACGGCTGTTTTCGATCGGAACCACTCCAAATTTAGCACGTCCGGCTTCAAGTGTTTTAAAAACGGCTTCGATAGAACCCAATGAGAGATAGTCACTCATAGCGCCAAAGCGTGATTCTGCCGCTTGATGCGTAAAACTTCCCTCCGGTCCTAGATAGGCGATTCGTTCAGGAAGCTCCAAATTACGGGCAACCGCAAAAATTTCAAGAAAAATAGCCTCGATAGCAGGACGATTCAACAAGCCGCCGCCCTCAAGACTCAACTGACTCAAACGATCAATAATGGATTTTTCCCGTTCAGGCCGATAGATCGCACCTTTATTCTCATGCTTGATTTCTCCCACGCGCCGTACCACTTCCATGCGACGGTTCAGCAACGCTATGACTTCATTGTCCAGTGTATCTATAAGGCTTCGGCACTCTTCTAATGTATTCATAAACTCTCCAATACCTCTTGCATATTCGCATATACAGCATAAGGCTGCTGATAGTGGCTCAAATGAGGTAGTATTTCATCCTTATTGCGATATTTACCGCTCAAAACGAACAGCCCCTTCATCCCAAGCTCCTGCGCACCTATGAGATCTCCGCTCATATCATCGCTGATGATGGATACATCCTCAAAACATACATTCGCTTGCTGTTTTTCTATACGAGCCAATGCTTCGTCAAAAAAAGCCTTGCTTGGCTTACCCACAACTGCATAAGGACAAGAAGTAGCAAACTCCAACATTTTCAAAATGCCTCCCACTCCGGGATAGCGCTTGTCGTTTTTCACATACAATGAGGTTTCATGCATCCCAATTAAGGATGCACCGTTTAGAATAAACTCTATCATCTGCGCGTATTCATCGCTTGAAAAATCTTCTTTGATAGCAATGAGTACGGCATCGGGCTGAACATAATCAAGAATATATCCCATAGATACCAACACGTCTAAGAACGATTGTGCACCGTACGCCGCTATTTTGTCAGCAGAATCAACATAACGCTCCAGCACCATCAATGGATCGAGGTAATGCTCTTTGGGTATATTTAATCCAATTGAATTAAGATAGGCCAAAAATTCACTGCTCGCGTATTTTGTACTATTGGTGATCACCATGTAAGGAATATTCGACGCATTCAAATGATCGATAAAAGCAACTGCACCACAGATTGGCTGCTTGCTGTTATCATCAATCAATGTCCCCTGTACGTCGATAAAAAACATTAGAGATACTCACGCTCTAATGCTATCAAATCTTCAAACGTTTCGCGCGCGCGAATGATACGGGCTTCCCCATTTTCTACGGCTATTTCCGCTGAACGCCCACGCGTATTGTAGTTGCTTCCCATACCAAAACCATAGGCACCTGCGCTGTGTACCACCAACAGATCATTATGCTCCATCGCCGGAAGGGGATAATTTTTAGCTAAAAAGTCACCACTTTCACATACAGGACCTACGACATCCACAGGGGTTGCTTCAGACGTTTTACCAACAGCTTCAATACGATGATAAGCATTATACAAGCTCGGACGGATCAAATCATTCATAGCGCCATCAACCACCACAAAACGCTTTGCCCCATTTTGTTTTTCATACAATACTTTTGTCAAAAAGTAGCCGGCATTGGCTGTCAAAAAGCGTCCAGGCTCGCAGATGATTGTCACATCGATTCCTCTGAGGGCACCAAGAATGGCTTGTGCATAATCATAAGGGGTAATGGTTGTTTCATCGTTGTAGCGAACCCCAAGACCGCCGCCGATATCAAAAAATTTCAATTCAATATCAATGGCTTGTAATGAACGTAACAAATCAGCCACAATCACTGCTGCTTCATAAATCGGTTCAAGCTGAGTGAGTTGGCTCCCGATATGAAAATGGATTCCTACTGCGTCCAGATTGTCAGAATTCTTTGCATGAATGTACATCCGTTTTGCGGCATCGATCTCAACACCAAATTTATTATCATGCAATCCCGTAGAGATATAGGGATGTGTTTGAGGATCAATATTAGGATTGACGCGGATGCTAATACGCGCTTTTACGCCCAATTCTTTCGCAATTGCTTCTACGCGTGAAAGTTCACCCTCGCTCTCCAAATTGATATAAAGTATATCGCTTTGAATTGCTTCACGAATCTCATCGTCACGTTTCCCGACACCGCTAAAAATAATACGATATTTAGGAACACCTGCCATCAACGCTCGACGTACTTCCCCGATTGAAACACAGTCAGCCCCTGAACCTTGTGTCGCAAAATGCTTAATAACGCTCAAATTAGAATTTGCTTTTACCGCATAAGCAAGAATCGATTTACGTCCTCTAAATGCTTCTTTTAGAGATTCAAACTGCTCTTTCATTGCATCGAAATCATAAACGTATAAAGGAGTTCCGTAGGTTTGTGCCAAGGCTTGAAACTGGATCACGTGCTAACCTTTTTATAATAAATTTTTGTGCGATTTTATCTTAAATCGACTTAGACGCAGTGCCATATAGCCCCCAAGCAATCCAATTGGCACCAATATGCCCACTTCTGGAGAGAGAGTCTTATTATTCGAAAGCTCTCCGCTCATAAACAACACTCCCCATACGATCAATGTTCCCAATATTACGCCAAAACTGTAAAAGGATAGATTAACAAAACGTGCTCCAATCGGTGCATAACTGTACACAATAAGCATCATCATTAATGCAAACCACGGTGTGACAAAAATTCGGTATAAAGAGCTGGTTACTTTTGAGAGATCAATATTTTGAGTTTTGAGTAATGTTTTTGCATCCAGGGCATCCATAATCGTGAAGTTTACCTTGCCCTCGTAAATTTGATCTAAAATTTTAGGGCGAAAACCGTAGAGGACTTGCACCGTTTGAGCATCTTTGCTAACAATCCCTTTGCCCTTCAAATCTAATGCAGCCGGAGGACGTATCAAATGTGCCTTTTTAATGATCCAATAATTATCTTCATAATGGGCTTCTTGGGCACTCAGCGCCTCCGTGAATATCCCATTCTCAAATGTAAAAATACGTATTACCTCTGCTTTTTGGGTTAATGGGTCCAAGCTGCCAAAATAGATGTAATTGCCTTCATGAGTGAAAAAAAGATTATTTGTAGGGATTAAGAGCTGTGACGTTTCTTTTAAGTTATCTGCATATTCATTGGCTCGTGCAAAAGAGGTAGAATGTGCAAAAATATGCGCCAGTATTAAAAGAGCCGCTACACTGACAAAAGGGGCCAATACTTTTAGTCGTGAATAACCAAGTGCATAAAAAGCAGTAAGGGCATTGGAACGAATCAACTCCACCAGAGATGCAATAAAGGCAAAAACCAACGAAATAGGCAGCATCATATCAATGGCATACAACCATTTATAAACCACATAAATAATAAGCAAGTTGGCGGATGCAGGAAGCTCGGATGTACTTCCCATAAGATCAAAACCAACCATGAAAGCGGTCAGTGATGCTAAAATAATGAGACAATAACGAAGATATAAAAACGACACCGTTTTAAAAAAAAGCATAGACATCCAGCAGAAATGAAATGGCTCTTATTATACCTTTAAACCTTTGAGAGAACACTTTGAAGCAACTTCGGTACACGATAAACGCCATAAAAGTTCTACCGCATCGGCAGCCTTCGTAATCCATTCACCCAAGTATGTTTGCTCATCTGCTGTGAACGGGTGCAATACATAATCAGCAACTTGCGATTTATGCTCCGGTTTGCCAATCCCCATACGTACTCTGATATAATCAGGAGAGATAGCGGCATCTGCAGATTTGAGCCCATTATGCCCACCATGACCACCACCCACTTTAAAACGTAACGCACCAAATGGAAGATCAAGATCATCGTGAACAATAATCACATCTTCAATTTTATAAAAGTTTTTAACGGCTAATATTGATTTTCCCGAAAGATTCATATAGGTTTGCGGCTTGAGAAGAAAATGGTTGCCTATTTTAAACAATTCCCCATCAAAGGAACTCTTTGAAACATTCACACCGTTATGACGACGCTTTAACTCATCTATAACCATAAACCCGACATTGTGTCGAGTTGCGGCATACGCTGGACCAGGGTTGCCCAGCCCAACGATCAGCATGATTATTTAGCTTTGATGATACTTAGAACAGATACGCGATCTGCATCAGTGAAAGTAACATTATCAATACGTGCTACGTCACGAACCAAAACAGAATCACCCAAATCAAGTGGTGCCACGTTGATTTCGATTGCGTTTGGCAAATTTTCGATTGCCGCTTTAACGCGAAGACGTTTTTTAGCAACAAACAACATCCCTTTGTTTTTCAAACCGACAGGAATTCCAACCGGCTTAACAGGAATGTGGTAATGAGCAACAAGGCCAGGCTGTGCTATCATCAAATCGACATGCAACAAATTTCCAGAAACCGGATGAGACTCATACCCTTGAACAACAAGGTTATACTCTTTACCAGCAACATTTACTGGAAATGCGATTGTCTCTTTGTTACGTACCGTACGGATAAAATCATTCATTTTGAATGCAGCGTGTACATTCTCAATTCCTTTTCCGTAGATGTTGGCAATAAGATAACCATCACGGCGTAGCGCTTTTGTAGCGGGTTTGCCAATACTCTCTCTAACGATGCCTTCTAGCAGCACGTGATTCTCAACATTTACTGGAAATGCGATTGTCTCTTTGTTACGTACCGTACGGATAAAATCATTCATTTTGAATGCAGCGTGTACATTCTCAATTCCTTTTCCGTAGATGTTGGCAATAAGATAACCATCACGGCGTAGCGCTTTTGTAGCGGGTTTGCCAATACTCTCTCTAACGATGCCTTCTAGCATAGTGTGTCCTTCAAAATAAAATGGGACGCATTATACTTAAACCTACGTTAAATTATTATAAATTTTATCCCTAATGCTTTAAGCCAATCAGTTCACTTTCATCAAATTG
>JAMCPS010000092.1 GCA_023379705.1 Campylobacterota bacterium | reverse complement strand
CAGGGGCTTTTTCTTTGTCTTCGTGTTCTTTTCCAGCCATTTAGTACTCCTGCTTTATAAAATAATTATTTAATTGTAGCAAGATAGTGATGAAAAATTGGAATTATCCATTTTATATAACTTTATAGGATGCAATTGTGTTCAAATAATTAAAATAAACTTATCTCTTTGCATTATTGTCAACTTAATGAAAAATATTAGTTATAATACAAAACGTTTATAAATTAGCAAGGTTTTGATGTGAGTAGATACGCACTTATCAGTCATTATTTGGAAAACTTTTTAAGCAACGAAGTGAAAAAAACAGGTATCCAAAAAGTAGTTCTTGGACTTAGCGGCGGCTTGGATTCAGCTGTTGTAGCTGTTTTGGCTCAAAGAGTTTTTGGTGATGCACTGCTGTGTGTGAAGCTTCCTTCGCATTATTCATCTCAAAATAGCATTGACGATGCAGATGCTTTGTGTGAGAAGTTTGGTATTCGCAGTGAAACTATCAGTATAGAACCATTGTTACGAGCGTGTGAAACGAATGAAATGTCGCCTTTGAGAATAGGTAATTTTTCGGCACGTTTACGAATGACAACTCTTTTTGATGTATCGGCACGTGAAGGTGCTTTGGTTTTGGGAACGAGTAATAAAAGTGAACTGATGCTGGGATACGGAACACTGTATGGCGATTTAGCCAGCGCTATCAATCCGATCGGTGATTTATATAAAACAGAAGTGTTTGAATTGGCACGCTATTTGGAAGTAAATGATTCTATCATTTCCAAGCCTCCTTCAGCAGACCTATGGGCAGGGCAGAGTGATGAATTAGAAATCGGCTATGCTTATGCTGATTTGGATCGTGTTTTAAAAGGGTATGTTGAACTTCGACATACCAAGGAAGAATTAATGAATGCGGGAGAAGATCCGCAATTGGTGAATATGATTGTTGAGCGAATTTATAAAAATCAATTCAAGCGTAAGATGCCGATTATCGCAAAATTGACATCACGAACGATCAATCATGATTTTAATTATCCTAGAGATATAACTTTATAAGGAGAATCCTATGAGTATTCCATTTTATCGGGTCGACGTCGGCGGTGATGAGCGTGAAAAAATTGATGAAGTGTTGGACGGTGAAGCACCTGAAATTGTTCAGGACTTAGAATCTGCATTTGAGTCTTACATTGGTGCAACGTATGCCCTTGCAACATCTCATGGTACCAGTGCACTGCATTTGGCGATGTTGGCGATTGATTTGAAGCGTGGGGATAAAGTACTATGTTCCATTAATGCGTTTCCTTCTATCCCAGAAGTTGTTCGTCATTTCGATGCGGAACCGACATTTATCGATATTGATCCTGACAGTTATGCTATTGATTTGGATAAGCTAGAGAGCTATTTATCAATTAATAAATCTAAAAAACTTAAAGCGGTTATCGTCTCCCATTCTGCGGGTCAAAGTATTGATCTTGACCGTTTGTATGAAATCGCAAAAACCTACGATGTTAAAGTGGTAGAAGATGCATCCGATGCATTAGGGGCAACGTATAAAGGGCAAAAGATCGGTTCTACAGGTGCGGATATCACCTGTTTTGATTTTAGCCCCCATTTGCGTCGCAATGTTTGCAATGGCGGAATGTTGGTGAGTGATGATGAAGATATTATCGAACGGGCAAAATTGTTACGTTACCACGCACTGACTGTTGATGATGATGCGCTTGGCTATGTTTATGATGTTACCAATATCGGAAGTGAGTATACGATGAGCCCTCTTGATGCTGCAACGATCTTTGTACAGCTTGAAAAGCAAGACGAGATTATTGAGCGTCAAAAAGAGATTGCAGAAATTTTCAATGAGAGACTGGCAGAGGCTCCTCACGTTACGCTTCCTGTTGTCACGCAAGATCATGCCTATTCGCTTTATATCCTGAAAATCGATAAAAACAGAGACTCATTTGCACGTGAACTTTCTGTTCTTGGGATTGAAACGGGACTGCATTACATTCCATTGCATTTGATGAGTTACTATAAATCAAAATACTCATTACGTATTAATGATTTTCCGGTTGCTTTGCGCAATTACAGTCAAGTACTGTCGATACCTAATTATGCGGCATTATCGGATGATGAAGTCAATGAAATCTGTGACGCAATTTTAGAAGTGGCTTCAACGCGGGTTTGAAACAGCTAGTCACCTTCTGGGTAGAGGGGTATTTTTACAATCCCTCTCCTTTTCAAAAACTTCTTTCCCTTCTCTTGTACCCATTGAGTCTTCTTTATTGTTTTATAGCATGGCTCCGTTATCTATCCAGCACCCCTAAAGATTATGGCATTGCGGTTGTTAGCGTCGGTAATCTGACCGTAGGCGGAAGCGGTAAGACCCCTTTGGTGAGTGCGTTATGCGCTCATTTTAATAAGCCGGCTATTGTCTTACGCGGATATGGCAGAGCGAGCCAAGGGCTGATTGTTGTGAGAGATGAGCATGGTATTGCATGTGATGTCTCTCAAAGCGGTGATGAAGCAATGTTGTATGCACATAATCTTCCTCACGCTGTGGTGATCGTGAGTGAAAAGCGTGATGTAGCCATCGAAATGGCACAATCTTTTGGGTGCGAAGTTGTTTTTCTCGATGATGGTTATGGAAAACACTCGATTGAAAAACTGGATTTAGTGATCGGTGTCCAGACACCAAATTCCTTTTGTCTTCCCAGCGGACCGTACCGTGAGCGCTTATGGAGTGGAAAAAAGGTGGTTATGGTGGATGAAAACCGTTCTTTTTTTCGCCACGTTCGTGTAGAAAATTCAACGCAAAAAATGGTGTTGGTGACAGCAATCGCACGCCCGCAACGGCTTGACCCCTATTTGCCAATGGTAATGGATAAAATTTATTTTGAAGATCACCATTTCTACAATAAACCAGAGCTTGAAGCAATTTTGAAACAAACGGGGGCGGAAAGTTTGCTCGTTACTCAGAAAGACTTTGTTAAAATAGCGCCTTTTAATCTGCCAATATCGTTACTGGCATTGGATCTAGAGTTGAGTCGGGAATTAATTGAGACCGTAAGGGAGTATGTAAATGCAAAAAAAGATTGAAACCGTCCGAACGCTGATGGACGCAATGCCGTTTATCAAAGAGTTTCGTGATGAAATTATTGTTATTAAGTACGGCGGTTCAGCACAAAGTTCAGATGAGCTCAAAGCAAAATTTGCACAAGACATTGTATTGTTACACCTTGTCGGTATAAAAGTAGTCATTGTGCATGGTGGAGGGAGTCGTATCAGTCAACTTCTAGACGATTTGAAAATACCGACAGAGTTTATTGATGGGGAGCGTGTCAGTACACCTGAAGTTATGCGCATAGTCGAAATGGTTCTAAGCGGCGAGATTAACAAAGAAATTACCTCATTGTTAAACTCGTATGGTGCAAAAGCAATCGGAATCAGCGGAAAAGATGCCCATTTCCTCAAAGCGAAACCAAAAGATGCTGTTAAATTTGGTCTTACAGGTCGTGTAGAGAGTGTCAAAGCCGATGTCATTCATAATCTATTACGCGAAGGATTTATTCCGGTTATCGCCCCTATCGGTGCAGATGACGAGATAGGGCATCCGGGATACAATATCAATGCTGATTTGGCAGCCTCTGCTGTGGCTGCAGCGATTGGTGCATGCAAAGTAATCTTTATGACGGACACTCCGGGTGTCCTTAACAATGAAAAAGAGCTTCTCTCAACACTCAGTGAAGAGCAAGTCGAAGTGCTCAAAGATAATGGAACCATTCATGGTGGAATGGTTCCCAAAGTTGATGCGTGTTTGGAAGCAGTTGATGGCGGAGTAAAAAAAGCGCATATTATTGATGGGCGCATTGATCATGCCATCTTGCTTGAAATATTCACCTCTGATGGTGTCGGAACGCAGATTACCCTCTAAGCCATGACTTTGAGGGTCTTGGTTATAATGGCAAAAATATTTACAAAAGTAGTATCATGAAATTTATTGAAACACGCGGAAATGACGGAACCAATCCACTGGAAACAGCATTTTCAGAAGCAATTTTGAGTCCTATCGCCTCTTTTGGCGGATTGTATGTTCCCAAAGAGCTTCCTGCTTTGGGTGAGATCTTTTTGAGCAAACATTTGGGGTCTAGCTATAAAGAACTCGCATCGGATCTTCTCGCAACGTTGGATATTGATATTGAACCTTCGGTTATCGAAGAAGCGTTGTCTCTGTACGATAAATTTGATGATCCCTCAAACCCTGTTCCTGTGGTAAAAGTACGTGATGATTTGTACGTTAGCGAACTGTATCATGGCCCCACACGCGCGTTCAAAGATATGGCATTGCAGCCTTTTGGCGTGGTGCTCTCTTCCTTGGCACAGAAGCGTTCCCAAGAGTATTTGATACTTGCGGCAACAAGCGGTGATACGGGTCCTGCGGCACTTGAAACGTTTAAAAATCGTCCCAATGTCCGTGTAGTATGCCTCTATCCTGATGGTGGGACATCGGATGTTCAGCGCCTTCAGATGGTAACAGAAGATGCCCCTAATCTTAAAGTGATCGGGATTCATGGCGATTTTGATGATGCTCAAAGTGCGCTTAAACGTCTTTTGAGTTCTGAGAGCTTTAACTCGGCGTTAAAGTCTAAAAATATTGAGCTTTCTGCTGCCAATTCAGTTAATTTTGGACGCATTATTTTTCAAACCATCTATCATGTACACAGTTACCTGGAGCTTGTGCGCCAAAACGTCATCACATTGGGTGAAAAGATTTATCTCAATGTTCCAAGCGGAAATTTTGGAAATGCTCTTGGCGGATATTATGCAACCAAGATGGGACTTCCTGTTGAAAAGATTATCATTGCTTCCAATGAAAACAATGTTTTAACACGCCTTATCAATACGGGACGTTATGATCTTCGCGGTGAAAAAGTGGTTCCGACAACGTCACCTGCAATGGACATTCTGATCTCTAGCAATGTTGAGCGTATCTTATTTGACTTCTTTGGTGCGATACGTACAAAAGAACTCATGCAGTCGTTGGAAAGCAGCCGTTATTATGCCCTTACTGATGATGAGACGATGAAGCTTCAAGGGTTGTTTGCAGCAGATTATTGTAATGGTTCTGAGGGTAAAGGCTACATCAAAGAGGCGTATGATGGGGGTTATTTGATGGATCCGCACACTGCTACGTGTTTTAAAGCCTACGATTGTTGTGCGACAAAGCCACTCAAAACCATTGTCTATTCAACCGCAGAGTGGACGAAGTTTTCACCAACAATCGCCAATGCATTAACGGGTGAAAACGATGCGAACGATATTGATGCACTCAAATCAATCGCGCATACTGCCAAGATCGCAATACCGTCTGTCATCCAAGAGCTTTTCTCTAAGCCGATTGTTCAAGATACCGTAATTGATAAAGAGAACATAGAAGCTGAAATTCTAAAATTTCTTTAAATAGTTAACCTGCTTTTTCAACAGCAACCCTAAATCTTTCTAAGTCCAAGCCATATTCTTCCACCAATATGGCGCTTTCTTTTGTACTGTTCTCATCAATGATACCGTTATAGGGGAAAACAGTGTGTATGCAGTGTAAGATTTGTGCATAAAGAC
Source organism: Campylobacterota bacterium (assembly GCA_023379705.1). GTDB lineage: Bacteria > Campylobacterota > Campylobacteria > Campylobacterales > Sulfurimonadaceae > Sulfuricurvum. The sequence goes on along the minus strand of JAMCPS010000092.1, from coordinate 16,772 downwards.
GATCTTTTTTTGGAGCATTCATTGGGTTATTGCAATAACGCAGTGTGTTAACAAGTCGTTCTTCCATAGACCAATGCCCAAATATTTCAGCCGTTAGTTCGACAGAAGTAATCCCGCAAAGCATTTGTTCTGCTTTCTTGTAATCAGAGTGTTCATGTATTAAATTTTTAAACTCCGTACTTTTATTTTCATGTATCAAATATTGTGTAATCAGTACCTGCCCTAGATTTGAGAGAAAGGTTGCAGGAGAAAGAATGTTAAATAATCTTGGCATAGATTCAAAATACCAGTTTGTCGCGAAAGTATGATGTTTGGATGCACATAAAGCAAACTGCTGCGGGGTAATATCATAAGGTTCAAGAGTGAAAGAAAAGTTTTTTCGAACATAGACAGCCAATACAAATCCACGTATGGTTCCAAGACCAAAGAGCGATATAGCGCTTTCAAGGGTGGTGATTTGTTTGGAAAATCCATATAATGGAAAATTTGCTGCTTTTAAAATCTCTGATGTCAAAACAGGATCCCTTTGCAGCATTTGCGAAACCTTTTTATAGGACACATTCGGATCTTTTGCATAGGCTTCGATTTTCAAAACGGATTCAGGAAGGGGAGGAATATTGTTGATAATCTGGTTAAAAAAATCTTGCATATTCTTCCTTCCTATAATTTTTTTTATTATACCAATTATTATAAGATTAATTAAACTAATAATACAATAAAATATTCTTCTAACTAATAAACTTATATCTGTGCTACAATTTACTTTCTTCAAGATAACGTGAAAGGTATTTTTGGTGAACAATATGGGACCACTTCTAAAACGTTTACAATTTTTGCTTACGATAGGCGATAAGGAAAGCGACACAGAAGATGAAAAACGTCAGCATGGCTTTTTGATTTATATGGGCCTTCTAATGAGCTCTGGCGGACTTATGTGGAGTACCCTGTGTGTTGTCAATGATCTGTATCTTCCTGCAATTGTCCCTTATACGTATATTTTTGTTACTATCTTAAACTTCACATATTTATACCATACAAAAAACTTTGTAATTACGCAAAATATTCAAATATTTATGTCGTTGCTGCTTCCTTTTTTCTTTCAATTTTTACTGGGAGGATTTGTCGCCAGCGGGGGGAATGTTCTCTGGTCAGTTTTGGCAGTATTTGGAAGTTTCACATTGAGAAATAAGAAAATGTCAGTTGTATGGCTCATTTTATTCATTCTTTTGATGATATTTAGCGGAGTGGTGGATCCACTGGCAAAACAATTTGACATTGGTTTATCTGAGGGCTATGTGATTGCCTTTTTTGTCCTTAATTTCATTGCGACCGTCTTGATAATTTTTAGTCTTTATTATTATTTTGTAAGCAGTGAGGAAGATGCCAGATTAAAGCTTCAATACAGTTTGGAACAGCTTCATCTTGCGCAAAACCAGCTTATTGAATCTGAAAAAATGGCATCGCTTGGTTCCCTCGTTTCAGGAGTGGCACATGAAATCAATACCCCATTGGGTGTTGGATTATCGGGTATTTCACAAATTGAGCATGAGGTTAAAAAGTTAGAAACGAATTATAATGATCAAACATTAACTGAAGAAGCATTGCGAGGTTATATTTCGACAACAAAACAGCTCGTGACTACAATTCGGGACAGACTTAACAATGCTGTGGCACTTGTGAGATCGTTTAAAAATATTTCAGTTGATCAACATTTTGAAGATGTAAGAGAATTTAATCTCAAAACGTACATTGATGATCTTCTGTTAAGTCTTCAAAATCAACTAAAAATAAAACAAATTAAAGTTATTAATTCGATAGATGAACATCTTGTCATTGAAAGTTATCCCGGTATTTTTTCACAGATAATATCGAACTTTATTCTCAACTCCATTAAACATGGATTTGAACACGAGGTGAATGAAGGAGGGGAAAATCTTATTAACATTTCTATGCATCAAGTCGATAATAGATTAATCATACACTATGAAGATAATGGTCAGGGGATTACGGATGCGACTGAAAAACGGTTGTTTGATCCATTTTTTACCACCAAACGAGGGCAAGGGGGCAGTGGTTTGGGACTCAATATTGTGTATAATCTTGTGACACAAAAACTTGGGGGTACATTGGATGTTGTACGAATCTCCCCACATGGTCTTGGTTTCACGATTGTTTTAGATACTTTGGTTAAAAAGGTTTAAGGTATGGCAAATATAACTTTCGCAAAAGGAAGCAAGACAGATTTCCAAATTAATAAAAGAGTCCAAAAGATTATGATCGTTGATGACGATCAATCAATTCATGAGATCACAAATATGGCTTTGAGGGCGATGGATTTTTCTGATTTTGAGCTAGAAGTATTTAGTGCATACAGTTCCAGTGAGGCAAAAGAGATACTGAGCCAAGAAGATGATATCGCGTTAGCTTTGATCGATGTTGTTATGGATACGCCTACGGCAGGCCTGGATTTGGTCAATTATATTAGGAATGATTTAGAAAACAAGCTTATACGATTGATTATACGCACTGGTCAGGCAAATGATTTTCCTCAGATGCATGTTATCCAGCATTATGATATTAATGATTTTAAAGAAAAAACAGAACTTACTATTGAACGCCTGTATACAACCATTCGTACTTCGATAAAGCAATATGAACAATTGCTAGAGCTTCAAAATAAATACGAAGAAACCTATCGTCAGTTGACGACCAATCCCCTCACGCGATTACCAAATCGTATCAAACTTATTGAAGATTTTTCAAAAAAATCGAATCAAACTCTGGTTTTGATTGATATTATCGGTTTTAGCATTATAAACGATACCAATGGCTATGATGTAGGTGATTTTGTACTCAAGGAACTTGGCGGATTCCTCATGGCGATGTACAGCAGTAGTTTCAATGTATATCATCTCAATAACGATTTATTCGCTCTTGTAACGTCTGCAGAGCTTATGGATGTTTTTATAGCAACGGTTGAAAAAATAAAAGATGATATTTCAAAGCTTCACATAGTTACAGATAACTTTAATAAAACGATAGAAACGACGATAGGTGTTGCGTATCAAACAGAAGAAGATGTGATGCGAAAAGCAGAACTGGCACTTAAAGAAGCACGTAATACCGGAAGAAATCAGATTAAGTTTTACTCTAATGATCTGAAAATTATTCAGCAAATCAACGACACTAACCGTTGGGCACCGATTATCAAACATGGGTTGGAGCATGGTGACATGATTGCCTATGCACAGCCAATACACAGAGTTGACGATAAAAGTATTGTTAAGTATGAGTTATTAGTGAGATTGATGTATGAAGGAACTGTATATACTCCTGTCTATTTTCTTGCGGCTGCTAAAAACAGTGGGCAGCTTTATAATATCTTTAAATTTATGTTTGAACAAGGATGTGTTCTCGCGGTTAAAACAGGTGATTGTTTCAGTATTAATATCAGTGATTGTGAGCTTAGTAATGCAGGCTTATTAGAATTCATTCAAACAACACTGAAGAAGCACGCGGTGGATCCAAGATTGCTTTCGCTTGAGATTCTGGAATACAATGCGATTAGCCATTCTACGGAGATCAAGGAGTTGTTAATTACCATTCATGCTTTGGGTATTGAGTTGATTGTGGATGATTTTGGCGTACAATGTTCCAACTTTGGTCAAACAGAGCACCTGCCAATCAGTACACTCAAAATAGATGGCTCTTATATTCAAAATGTCCATGAATCAATCAACAGTCAAATTGTTGTTAAAACGATCCAAACATTTGCACGAGAAAAAGGGCTCAAGCTGATTGCTGAGTTCGTATGTGATGAAGCAGTTTTTGAAAAAGTTAAAGAGCTCGGTATCGAATACGTACAGGGATATTATTTATCCCAACCAGAGCCTTTTAGCGTAAGTGATGGAGCGTAGATCCTTTAAACATCAACTTCAGCGCTTAATTCAGAACGTGTCAGTCGAAGTCGTTCGGCTAATTCGGTCGCAAGACTTTGCATAAAATGGAAGGAAGCTTTTTTGTGATGTTCTGAAAATAGGGCAAAACTTTCACTTGAGATAACGTATACATCCGTATCCGCTGCTGCTATGGCATCTGTGTAGTGTGGGCTGCCTTCTAAAAATGAAAATTCTCCAAAAAAATTATTTTGACTTATTGTATTAAGATGAACACTTTTACGATCTTTAAATGGGAGCATAATTCGCACCATGCCGCGACGAACGAGAAAAATCTCTCCTCTTGAATCACCTTGAGAGTAAATAGTGTCTCCCTTTTTAAAGGATTGGCACTCTACTAAGTTTTGAATTTCTTCCAGCGTGTCCTGTTTTCGTTCTTTAAAAAGAGTAAAATTATGCAATTCAAGAAGTTCTTCTTCTTTTTCTTCGAACATGCTTTCTTGAATAATTTTATTTTCTGTCCATTCGATGGCATCATCTAAATCATCAAAAAGTTTAATAGGGCTTAAGTGTTTTAATAAGCCAACTTGATTGAAGTAGCTTTCTAAATCGTCTCCTGTTGGAAGTTTATGTGGTAAGCGGCTGAGGATTAGATAGCCATCTTTTTCATGGAGCATGTCTTTGATTTGCAGTAAAATATGAGCGGCTGTCAGATCAACAGTCTGTACCCGTTTCATATCAATAATAATGTACTTTTTGGTTTTTAGATCTTCTTGTAGCATCGCATAAAGCTGGTTTGCTGTTCCGAAGAAGAGACTTCCATGCAATTCATAAACTGAAAAATCAGCCCTTTTTTCGAGTAAAAAATCGGCTTCATCTCGATTTCGGATGAGTTTACTTTGTATTTTCAAACCGTCAGAATGGCGATAGACGACAGATGTTCCAATTTGTTGGGCAATGTATAAAATAATAGCCAATATCAATCCTACGGCTGAAGCCGCTATAAGACTAACAGAAACGGCTGTCATGGCAACAGCGACAATAATTAAAAAATCAAGAGATGTTTTACGTGTTTTTATAAGATGAATGCTATGTTTATCAATCATTCTAAAACCGATCACTATCAAAATTCCTGCTAATGATGCGGTGGGAATCCATGCAATCAAACTTCCAAGTAAAACAAAAGCAATAATTCCCATGACCCCTTCTACTAAACCGGAAATACGTGATGATGCACCGCTGGAGAAGTTAATCATGGTCGGCCCCATGGTTCCTGAACCTGGCATTCCTCCAATAAGAGCAGATGTGATATTGCCGGCGCCTTGAGCCATAAGCTCTTTATTGGGGTTATGAAAGGAGTGAGTCATCGAATCCAATACGATGCAGGTTTTAAGTGTATCAATAGACAGAAGAGCAGCCAACGTTAAGGCGGGGAAAAAAAGTTGAGATATATTATCAAATGAAAGGTCTGAAAGATTTTTAAAACGTTGTGTTAATGCTGCAAGTAAATCAATACCATTGCCGTTATTGAGTTTACCAATGATGAAGGGGCTATTGATTTGAAGTAATGAGGAATCAAAAAATCCAATAAAAAAATAAGAAGAAAAACCTGCAGTCAATGCAATAATAACAGCAGGGAGGGTACGAAATAGTTTTCCCGCAAAGAGCATGGCTAAAATGGTTATTGATCCTACCGTGAGACTTTGCCATTGCCATAAGAGAGGATTTTGCAAGCTGCCCCAAAAATGTGTTTCTGCGGGCATGCCTAAAAATTTTGGTGCTTGTGAAGCAATAATGTATAAGCCAATGCCGCTTAAATAACCGCTAACTACAGGAAAAGGCATGTATTTGATCAATCGACCCAAGCCAATGGCACCAAAAGTAATTTGAAGAATTCCGGCTAACAATGCTACGATCATGAGCATAATAAATATTGTATGAGGGTTGACCCCGTGAGTCATATATTCAAGTGCAAATGCAGATAAAACAGCTGCTGCAGGAGCGCTTGGTGCTGAGATCAATCGATCTGTTCCACCAAATATGGAAGCTACTATTCCAACCGCAATAACTCCAAGAATCCCTGCAATCGCTCCATAAGCAGCGTAGTAGCCTCCCAGTATTGCATATACTGTCACACCAAATGCGATTGCAGCAGGTAAAGCTACGAGCATGGATGCCATTCCACCCCAAAAGTCACCTAAAATATTATTAGATTTTAAAACGGTAGAAATCGCCACATTTAGCCTTTTTCATTAAACTCATCATTCTTTTTCAGTGACATACTTGATTCCATAAGCTTGAGTTCCTGGTCCCCGTTAAGTAAAATCTTATCGGATGTGATAAGTTGTGATGCTTTGAACTTGGTTGGATATTTACTTCGAGCCAGTACGTACTTAAAGCAGTTCAGCCGTGCTTTTTTCTTATTATCGGATCGGATGATAATCCATGGTGCATGCGGTGTATGTGAAGCCAGAAGCATGGAATATTTTGCAATCGTGTATTTGTCCCATAAATCTTGTGATTTTTCATCAACAGGAGAGAGCTTAAACTGTTTCAACGGATCTGTTTTTCGCCCTTTGAACCGTTTTGCCTGCTCATTTTTGGAGACAGTAAAATAAAACTTGAATAAAATAATGCCTGAATTGACCAGCATGCGCTCATATTCACCCACTTCATGCAAAAATTCTTTATGTTCTTCTTCGCTACAAAATCCCATGACGGGTTCAACACCGGCACGGTTGTACCAGCTTCGATCAAAAAAGACCATTTCCCCGGCACTTGGGAGGTGTTGGACATAACGCTGAAAATACCATTGTGTTTTTTCAACATCGGATGGCTTGTCAAGTGCTACGACGCGCGCACCGCGCGGATTGAGGTGTTCGGTGATACGTTTGATTGTCCCGCCTTTCCCGGCGGCATCACGCCCTTCAAAAATCATTAAAACTTTCAGTCCTTTTTCTTTGACGTGATTTTGAAGTTTTAGAAGTTCGATTTGAAGGGTTTTGAGCTCTTCTTCATATTCAATGACACTGGCCTTGACCCAAATAGGAAGGCGTTCTTCTTTTTTGCCTTGTTTACGGTTTTCTTTTTCTTGTTTTTTAGAATCTTTACGGCGATCAGCGTGAACCACTTCTTCTATATTTTTCGCTTCCGCTATTTCTACTCTGGCAATTGATCCATTTGCATGCATGCACTCTCCTTGTTTTTACAATCATATATTCATTGTAGCCCAAATTATTTTAAAATGATGCTTATATGAGTAAATCTAACTGCATAATATTGAAGCTCCGATGTAAAATTAAAAATGTTAACCAAATATGAATGGTTCCTATTCATTAATGTGCTTGATATATACTTCTATTATTGACAACAAAATATAAGGAAAAAAAATGACAAAAAAAGATGTAGCAGCACTTGTATTGGGTGCGTCATTAATAAGTGCTCCAATGGCAATGGCAGGTGAAGCATCAGGTAAATGCGGTGCTGGAAAATGCGGTGCTGGAAAATGCGGTGCAGCAAAAATGAAAACTCCGGAAGGAAAAGAGAAAGCATCAGAAGCTAAATGCGGTGCAAATAAAGAAAAAGCGGCAAAAGATAAAGGGTCTGATGCAAAATGCGGCGGGATGAAAGAAAAGGCCGCTGATGCAAAATGTGGAGCAAAAAAAGCAGAAGATCAATAGGGCAGTAGGGTGAAAAATATTAAAGGGTGCGGTTTAGGTTTACGTCGGGAATTTTTGGCAGAGTTTAGTGCTTTGAAGAAAAAGCCCGATTGGATTGAAATCACTCCTGAAAATTGGATTTTCACCCCGCATCGCTATGCAAAACATTTTGATGAAATTATGGATTCAATGTCCGTAGTTGCTCACGGTGTTTCACTCTCGATAGGGTCGCCTGAAGCGATCGACAAAAGCTTTTTGAGAGATATTAAGGCTTTTTTGGATCGATATAATATTGAGCACTATTCAGAACATTTGAGTTTTTCAACTTTCAAAGGGGTGCAGACATATGAACTGCTTCCGCTTCCGATGACCCGTGCCATGGTTATACATATCGGGGAGAAGATCAAACAGGTGCAGGATATTTTACAACGTCCTTTGATCTTGGAAAATGCCAGTTATTATTTAGCACCCTACAGTGAGATGGCGGAAGTGGATTTTATCAATGAAATAATCGAGTATTCGAATACTTCACTATTGCTAGATGTGAATAATGTGTATGTTAATGCTAGTAATCATGGATTTGACGCGGATGAGTACATTAAACAAATTCCTCCATCACGCGTGGCATACATGCACATTGCTGGGCATCTCGAATACCCTGATGAGGCGTTATTGTTGGATACCCATGGTGAAGCCATAAGTAAAAAAGTATGGAAGTTATTGGATCGAACACTTAAAAAGATAGACGCGCCCGTGATGATCGAACGTGACAACAATATCCCACCATTGGGCATCTTGATGAAAGAGTATCAAAAACTCTCAAAAATCGTCTCAAAAAGAAGTATAAAATGAAAACTGAAATAGCGGTCATGGAGCGTTTGGTTCAAATCATTCAAAACGATGAAGAGATCTCAAATCCCTTACACAACCGATTGCAGGTATACCGCGATATGGTTCAGTATCGATTTGTCGAGACAATTGAAAATATTTATCCGATTCTGACTTCCGTGCTTGGAGATGCTTTGATGCATGAGCTCATACGTGAGTTTATTGCATTGGGGGCTAAAAGTCCGTTTATCGCCAAGATGGCAGAAGAGTTCGGCAATTTTTTACGTGATCATTCAAAGTTAAAGTCAACTCTTTTTTTAGAAGATCTTTTATGGCTTGAGTATGGTGAGTTGGATCTTTTGAGCAAAGATTTTAAGGATATTCAAGCACAGTTAGATTGGAATGAACAGTACAAGCTCTCATCTTCGTCATTGGTACGCAATATTAGCTATAGAGTTCATGCCGGTGAGTTTGAATCACCTTGTGCCTCTTCTGTGCTGTTATATTACCATTTTTATGAAAAACGGGTCTATTTTGAAGAAATCACCCCTTTTGCGCACCAGCTTATTGACCTGCTTGAGAAAATGACACTCGAACGCTGTGTTGTGGTCTTGGCGGATATGTATGATATTAAGGTCGAAATATTGCGTGAGAACGTTGAGAAGTTAGTTGTAAAGTGGTGCAATCAACGGGTATTAATCAAATCTATGGAGGTGAAAGGTGCATAGATTAATACCGTTAATGTTTCATTTTCCATTTCTTACAGCAACGTGTGCTAAAATAATGTCTATCAATCAACTAAAGGTTTACCTATGCGCTTTTTCTTTCTAATATTTTTTTCAATTTCTCTTTTTGCGGTTAGTTTTCTTCAGCCTGAAGAAGCCTTCAAAACTAGAATCACCAAAATTGATAAAGATACCATTGGTATTGATATTGATTTGGGTGAGAATATTTATCTTTATAAAGATAAATTGAAAGTTGAAGATGCCAATCTAAAGGACGGTATTGATTTTAAGTCCGTTAAAATGGAAAAATCAGTGGATCACGATGGAGAACAGGTTTTTTCATCTTCTCCTAAAATTCGTATTGCTCTAGTGAAAAAAGGGGTTGTTAATGGTGACCAAAAAGTAAAAGTAAATCTTAGTTATCAAGGTTGTTCATCTGCAGGTTTATGTTACGAGCCTATGGAAACTACTTTAGAAGTTATGATTGACGCTGACCAGTTGGATGGAATACAAACGGCAGAACCTTCTGTGATTAAAGCGGATGCGGTAGAAGTAAAAGAATCAAAATCACTCATTAATGCCGAAAAAAATGATGCGATAGCCAATGATATTTCTAAAGTATCCAATGAATCAGAAACGGATAAAATTGCTAGCGTAATCCAAGGTGGAAGTATTTGGTTTATCATCATTAGCTTTTTTGGATTTGGGTTATTACTTTCTTTAACACCATGTGTTTTTCCTATGATCCCAATTATATCTTCCGTTATTCTTTCTCAGGGTGAGGGTATCGGCACTAAAAAAGCATTTTGGCTTTCTCTGGTTTATGTCCTATCGATGGCGGTTGCTTACACGATTGCAGGTATCCTCGCAGGTCTTTTTGGGGCGAATTTACAAGCAGCTTTCCAAACACCGTGGATCATTACTGCATTTGCACTGATTTTTGTTCTTTTGTCTTTATCTATGTTTGATGTGTATGAACTGCAAATTCCAAATTTTATTCAATCACGTATTTCTAAACTTGGTGGTCAACGAAGCGGCGTTATTGGTGTCGCGATTATGGGATTTTTGTCGGCACTGATTGTTGGACCGTGTGTTGCCGCACCACTTGCAGGAGCTTTAATCTATATCGGTCAGACGGGTGATGCTTTATTGGGAGGTATTGCACTTTTCATGCTAAGTATTGGGATGGGTGTTCCATTACTCATCGTAGGGACAACATCGGGCAAATTTATGCCGAAACCTGGCATGTGGATGGATGTTATTAAAGCAATTTTTGGAGTAATGCTGCTTGGTATTGCTATTTGGATGATGGGGCGTGTTTTGGATGAAAACACTACTTTGTTGTTATGGGGTGGATTGGCGATATTCGTTGCTATAAACATGAATACGCTAGAACCATTGGGTGAACATCCATCTTGGAGCTCACGTGCTAATGTGAAAGCGCTGGGCTTTATGATATTGCTGTATGGGATGTCACTGCTTTTAGGCGGAATGGCGGGGGCTAAAGACCTTCTCCATCCCCTTGATCCTTTTTTGGGTAAAAGCGTAGAGTCTTCAGTTGCGGTGACAACGCATAAGTCATTTGAAAGAATTACTGCTATTGAAGAACTTGATGCTATTTTATTGGAGAATAAAGGCAAGAAAGTCATGGTGGATTTTTACGCTGACTGGTGCATTTCGTGCAAAGAATTCGAAAAAATAACGTTTAGTGATAAATCTGTTCAATTGGAAATGGACAAGTTTGTTTTAGTACAAGTTGACCTCACATCCAATGATGCCGCAGCCAAAGCTTTTACCAAGAAATACGGTATCTTCGGTCCACCAGCTATTTTGTTTTTTGATGAGGATGGCCATTTAAAAAATGATAAAACGATCATTGGATTTAAAGAGCCACAAGAGTTTCTAAAACATCTTATGGATGTTCAACAATAAATAGATATTATTGTTTTTCTTCTACAAGTTTTTCTAAAATGTAGAGGTGCATATTTTTATGCGGTATCTCTTTTTCAACTGCATCTGCATAGATTATTGCCACTTCTTTGGCATGAAGATCGTAATCAAAATGGGGGAAGTGATTTCCCCACCCTTTTTTAACAATTTTCAATGCAACGGTATCAATTAAATATTCTTTGAATATTGAGTACGTCGCAAAAAACATCCCTGTAAATAAAATCGCCATAATCATGAGTAAATGACAATCAAGCTTTGCCAATTTAGCATGAAATAAAATCGCCGGTATGATAATAATGGCATGCCATAAGACGATGAAAACAATATAACTCTTTCCAATACTCATACGAAAGCCTGGGACATTTCCTTCGAGTTTTAGTCCATCTTGATACATTTTATTAGTGTGTAACAATTCGCGTAAAAGCATTGGTGAATCGCTAAGGGTAAAAACATAGGGGATGATTTTTTCTTGCATAAGAGCAGTTGCATTTGTGCTGATCCAAGAAGTAAGTCTAAGCATGTGGTATTTCCTTTATCATTTCGCTGACGCGTTTTGCACTGCCATGTTGAAGCAGTAATCTCAATTTCGCGGCATTACGGAAAAATTGTTCTCTAGGCATTTGAATATAGCTATTATACAGATTTTCAGCCGTAACCTGATGTTGAATGAACTCAGGATGCAGCGTAATGCCATAAGCATGTGACAGCAATAGATTTGCAAGTCCTGCATATTGGATCTTAATCAGTGCTCTGCCAATGATGTAATCTAGCTTTTTAGCAATGTAGACAAGAGCGAATGGTGTTCCAATCAGCGAGGCTTCAAGCGTTGCTGTACCACTGCAAATAAAGGCAAAATCTGAATTTGCCAAAGTAACATGAGCATCATTGGTGACCGTAAAGGCGCTGATATCTCCATATAACTGTGTTATTTTTTCGTCATTAAATTGGGGAGGAATAACGAGCATTGCTTCGCATTGGATTTTTGCACGCACCTCTCTGTAAATATTCATAAGTTTTTTTATCTCACCAGGTCTGCTTCCCGGCATAAAGGTGATAATTCCCGTAGGGGTAAGATCGGTTTTATGGATGGTGATCTCATCGAGGAGAGGGTGACCCACATATTCTATGGGAGCCATAGGAGAATAGTAAGAGGGTTCAAACGGCAAAATAGAAGCGAGTTTTGTGATGGTCTTTTCTAAAACGGGAATGCGTTTTTTCTTCCATGCCCACGCTTGCGGAAGGATATAATAGATAATCTCTTTGTCAGGGAAACGTTTTCTGATAGCTTTTGCCAAAGGGAGGTTAAAACCAGAAGAATCTATGAGGAGAACTTTGTCAACATTGCTTGCAAGTTCTACCATCTGATCTTTGAGGCGAAAGAAAAAAGGGAGTTTTTTAAATACATCCACAAATCCCATGATCGCGGTTGAACGTAAATCGACAATGCTCTCACCCAAGGAAGAATCAAAAATACCACAGATTTCGACATCATCTCCTAGCTCTTTTAGTAGGTATTCTAAATGTATATTGGCAGAATGTTCCAGTGCAGAAACTAATATTTTCACGATCCGCCATCTCCTTTTATAGTACGTTCCATTGTTCCGTGACTGCTTTCTTCACGGTATTGGGATAAAAAAACGATGAGCATTTTGATTTGCGCATCTGTCAAGTTTTGTGCAAAGGGTATCATCAATTGGGCTTGTTGCGTATCGGCTATTTTTTTTCGATAACGCTGCAGTTTGTAGTTCAAAAATCCGGCAGGTCGGTAGGCAAGCCCTGGATACTGGGCGAGTCCTTTGGCGTAAGTGCCATGACATCCATTGCATCCTTTTGCAAAATAAAGCTTCTTCCCTTCATTATAAAAGCGATCAGATGCCATTAGGCTGATCGTACATAATAAAAGCCAAATGAATGGTCGCACACTATCCCTTTTTAAACGTTCATAGATTACAATAACATTATTATAGCCAAACGGGAGTCTTATGCTTATTTGTAATGCCATAATTTGTGATATACACGGAAATCGTCAAGAAGATGTGCGAATTGAAAATGGCGTTATTACGCAAATAGGGTCCAATCTCACAGATGATGAATCTATCGATGCATCGGGATGTTATTTAATACCGGGATTGGTAGATACCAATGTTCGCCTAAAAGACCTCCAACTCAATGGAAAAAATCTTGAGACCCTTTCACGTGAAGCACTCAGTGGCGGTGTGAGTACGGTTGTGCTCAGCGGTGAAATGGTCGGACGCGTAGACAATGAGATTACCCTTGAATTTGTTAAAAAACATCAGATGCATGATGGCGGAGCAAAAATCGAATGTGCCATTAGTGCACTGAGCGAAGAAGGAAATCTTACCAATATTGCGCTTCTGCTAAAAAAGGGCGGCAAAGCTCTTTATACCAAGACAATCAGTGATTACAACTTGATTATGCGTATGGCCCAATACCTTAAGATGTCAAACAAACCGTTGTACTATTTAGCACAAGATAAGAGTTTGAGTGAAAGCGGTGTGATGAGTGATGGAAAAATAGCGACGTCGTTGGGTCTTCCAGGTATTCCCGCAATTAGCGAAGTGGTACACATAGCGGCAATGATTGAGATCGCACGTGAGTATGAAATAACGATTGTTTTTAAGAGCGTAACGGAACCTCGTTCGGTTGAATTAATAGCGCAAGCACGGCGTGAAGGTGTTAAGGTAGAATGTGAGGTCGCACTGCATCATTTAGTACACAGTGATGAAGCGTGCAGAGGTTTTGATACGGATGCAAAGATTAATCCTCCACTGGTGAGTGATTTAAAACGAAAGAAATTGATTGAGGCATTGCAAAGAGGGGATATTACTTCATTGAGTGCTCTGCATCAGCCAAATTCAGACGTCTACAAAGACATCACATTTAATGATGCCAGCTACGGAACAACCTCCATCGGAGAGTATTTGCCGTTATGTTATACCTATCTTGTAAAAACCGGTATTATTGATATGCCTACACTGTCTCGACTTACGTCGTATGCTCCCGCAGTAGATGCTGGTATTGATATTCCTAAGATTGAAGTGGGCCAGAGAGCCAATATGATTCTTTTTAATCCAAACGAGTCGTTTAGTGTTGGACATCATCATTCGCTTTATAAAAATGAGACATTGGCAGGACGTGTTACTATGGCAGTACAAGGTGATGAAATCACCCGTTTTTAAAGAGATTTAGCATTTCGAAATTCGGCTATTTCGGCTTCAACCATTTCGTCTATCATTATTGTGTAGAGTTTTGTCAGCAGATTGGGTGAAACTCCAAATTCCATTGCGCGAGTCCGTACACGATCCATGACGGCTTCCATTCTTTCTTTACCTTTTATCTCTTCTACCGATTCTTTAAACTGTGCTGCTTTTTTAACGTAAGCATTGCGTGCGGCGATAAGCTCTACTATCTGATCGTCAAGCTCATCAATATAATGGCGTACATCTGCAAGAGATGAACAGGCTTCTATTGTCATCTGAATTACTTCCTTATTGTGGATTTTCCATTAATAATATCATGTTATAAATTAAAGATGTCACGAATAGATAAAAGAGAACAATTTAGAAGCTATATCACTTTACTATCACAATAAGTCAGAGAATAGATTCATTTTGTTTTATTATATGACATTTAAGTCATACATAAGAAAAATGATTCTACGATGCCCCAAGCAATAATAATAGGCAATGAAAAGTATGCCCTAAATGTTGCAATACTACACCAGATGGAGAATCAATATTATGAACATTTCAAGACGTGATTTATTTAAGTTCGCAGGTATCAGTGCAGCAGCCGCTGCAGTAACGGGATGCAGTACGACGGCTTTTGATCCATTACCAAAAACGGGTTCAAAAAACAGTGCGGTTAACAGTAAATTAGGAAAACATCAAGTAGTTATCATCGGTGGTGGTTTCGGCGGTATGACCGTTGCCAAAGAGCTTAAAAAAATTGACAATAAATTTGATGTCCTGATTATTGAAAAAAACGACAGCTTTATGTCATGTCCGTTTTCAAATTGTAATTTGGGTGGCATCGAGGGTGTGAGTTTGAGTTCATTGACGTATGACTATTCTCAGGCTATTGAAAAAAATGGCTACAGTATGTTAACAGCTGTAGTAACGGATATTGATCGTGAAAACAAAGTGATTCATACATCAATGGGTGCAGTAGGATATGATATTCTCGTTATGGCACCTGGTATCGACTATAATTATAAAAAGCAATTTCCGACATGGGATGCGGCAAAAATCGCAAAAGCACGTCGTGTGGCACCTGCGGCACTCGTACCTGGCGGTGAGCACGTAGCATTGGATCGTTTGGTAAAAAATATGGAAGATGGGGACACGGTTGTAATTACCGTTCCAGCAGGAAAATACCGTTGTCCTCCGGCACCGTTTGAACGTGCGAGTATGATTGCCAACTACATGAAAAAAGAGGGGATCAAAGGTAAAGTAATTATCTTGAATGAAACGGCTGAAATCGCTAAAGGTGCGGCATTTAAAGAGACATGGAAAGATTTGTATAACGGTGTTGTTGTGCATGAGGACAATTGTAAAATTACGGATGTTGATTTTGATAAAAAAGTAATCACGTACGCTCAAACGGTATTTAAAGATAAAGAGGACACAGAAGGTGTTACTACAACAAAAACATTAACTTACGGAGTGTTCAACTTTATTCCTCATAATATGTCAAATCCGGTCATTGAGATGTCGGGAGTTGCTACTACGCCGGACGGGTTTAAAAAGGTGAAGATGGCAACCAGCGCTGAAAAGCCAGTTTCATTTCAAACAGCAACCGATGCAAGCGTTTATGCTGTAGGTGACGTTGTAGGGCATGCAATCCCTCCAAGCGGTCAAGCAGCAATCTGGTCAGGTAAAGAGTGCGCTAAAGAGATTGCTCATGCATTGCGTGGCAAATCGTATAATATAGCTTCTGTATTGCCATTTAAAAGTGCAAATGTCTGTTATTCAATGGTCAATGGCAACCCGGAAGAAGCGATTATGGTTAATCATGAGTTTATGGTATCAGGGCCGGTTATCGGAAGCAAAGGGAGTGTTCCAAAAGGGGATGAAGCGGCGAATAAGTTCCGTTCAAAAGGGCTTGGAAAAGCGACTCGTGATTGGTACAGAGGTGCTATGAGTGATCTTTTTAACTAATAAAACTGCATTTTCACCCTTTTTGGGTGAAATCTAACTAATATCTCGCTAAAATCAATTATCAAATTATTTAATCAGGTGCAATCATGGACAGAAGAAACTTTTTAAAAGTTGTTGCCGGTGCAACAGTTGTAGCAATCAATCCTTCGTTGATACAAGGTAATTTGTATGCTGCGGATGGAAGGCTTTATGCGGCGTATGAAAAAGTGCAATTAGTAGATGCTGCGGGCAAACCTATCAAGGCATCCATGCTTGAGCAAGAGGTGAACTATGTGTTTAACTACCCGTATGCATCTACGCCCTGTTTACTCGTTAATTTACCCAAGCCTACGCAGCAGGATGTAGAACTAACCGCAGAGAATGGTGAAAAATATATCTGGAAAAGCGGTGTCGGAAAAAATCGAACCATTGTAGCTTATGTGGCCATCTGTACCCATCAGTTAACGCATCCTACACCAAACGACAGTTTCATCATGCACGTTCCCGAAAAAACAAAAACCATGGCTTATGATAAAAGCGGTGTCATCGTTTGTT
>JAMCPS010000091.1 GCA_023379705.1 Campylobacterota bacterium | reverse complement strand
AGTGGTTGAAACGTTTATTGCTGAAGGTGAAATCGGTACGGCAAGTTATGATGAGTGTATTTGTAAAGTTTCCATTGTCGGTGTCGGTATGAAATCCCATACGGGTGTTGCGGCAAAAGCGTTTCAAACGATGGCACGTGAAAATATCAACATCATGATGATTTCGACATCAGAAATCAAAGTATCGATGGTTATTGATGAGAAGTATGCCGAATTGGCAGTGCGCTCACTTCACAGCGCGTATTCGCTGGACCAATAATGCGTCAATTTGACCAGTGGACTCTCGAAGCTATACGCGAAGAGAAGTCAGCAATGAGCTGGTTTGAAGAACAGCGCTATGAATGGATTCCTCAAATAGCCAGTGCTATGGATCAAATTATGCAGGGACGTACCATCGTTCTTGTTACGGATCCACAACGTCGCTGGTTTTCTCACTACATTACTGAAACAATCAATAAAAAGATTAAAGAACGTCCTATGATTCCGATTGTTTATTTGGATGGTTTGTATCCTCATATCGATCAATTGGTGGATGCAGAGGCAATTGAAACACTAAGTGATATGCTTGACCTCTCTTATAAAGGTGAATATTTCTTTTGGTATATTGGGAAGGGCGGTGATGAACGCCGTGCGGACATCGTCAAGCGAACCGATAATGCTCTAATGTGGATTATGGATGAAAATTATCCAAATGCCTTAAGCATACGATCTTATGATTCTTTAATTGATATCAAATTGTTGCAACTTTATCGTTTATTTGATAAAACGCTTTCTGCAGTTCTTTTTGGGGAGATTGATGTTCACGCCTAGCGGAGGCTCTATTTTAATTACAGAGCATTTCGAAGAGAAATCACAAGAGATTGAACAAGAAATTTTGCCCTTGCGTTGCGTTCGTTTTATACGAGAAGATTTTAAAATTGAAGATGCAAAAGAGGTTATTAGCGAAGCGTACAAAAGTGAATCTCAAACAAAAACATTGATTTTAGGTGCCAAAAGTTTCACCATACCCGCACAGAACGCTTTGCTTAAGATTTTAGAAGAACCTCCGCCTAATATTGCTTTTTTACTGCTGGCTCCCAATAAAAGTACTTTTTTACCTACGGTTCGTTCACGTTTGTCATTGACTCAAGAGCACAGCCAGCGACACCATGAACCGATTTCTCTGAGTCTTCGCACATTGGATTTGTCCAGTATGTTTTCGTGGCTAAAAGAACATGAAAAGTACAAGAAGCATGAAGCCAAGGAACTGATTGAACACCTTTTTTATCATGCTGTTCATGTTGAGGGACTATCACTGACAGCGGCTCAAATAGAGGGATTCGATAAAGCGTTTAGGCTTATTGAACTTAACGCGCGGGTGCAAAATGTGTTAGTGATGATCTTGATGAATTTTCTTAAAGAGGTGAAGCGTGTACGTTGAGCATCTCTCCTCTACGATAAATCTTAAAGCGGCTCTTGAAGAATTAAAAGTGGATGCAGGCGGAGTATCAATCTTACGGGATAAGGGAAAAATACATCTTATTAAAATCGTAGATTTGCATGTAGGTGCAGCGAATATCCTTAAACAAGATGCTCTGAGTATCGGTGCTGATCTTGCGGTGCCAAGAGGGACAGTAACCGCACTTGAACCTAAGGTGAGTGCTATTTTGATTGCAAACGAAAGACAGCTTCAGCTTTTGGCAAAAAAAGAAAAAGCCCAGCCTTTTGGCCTCAAAGCATTGGCGTATGAATTGGAACGGCATTGTCATGGGCAAAGTACTGTAGACATTGAAATTATGGGTATTATCAATGCCAATGATGACAGTTTTTATGCTCAGAGCCGATTTAAAGAGGCGCAAGCAATTGAAAAAATTGAGATGATGATACTTGAGGGAGCCCACATCATCGACATAGGAGGCGTTTCAAGCCGTCCTAACAGTCAAAGCGTGAGCCCCCAAGAAGAGCTTTTACGAGTGCGCCCGATTATCGATGCTTTGTATGCACAGCGTATCCATGAAAAAGTTCGTTTAAGTCTGGACAGTTATGAGCCTTATGTCATAGCGTATGCTCTTGAAAAAGGGTTTAGTATTGTCAATGATATTACAGGTCTGGCCAATGATGAGGTGGCACGATTGTGCGCTTCTTATGATGCAACGGCAGTGATCATGCACATGAGGGGAAATCCTCAAACCATGCAGGAAAATCCTTATTACGATTCTGTTATTCATGAGGTAGAACAGTTTTTTCAAGAACGGCTGGAAAAAGCGGACAAATTTGGGATCAAAAATACCATTCTTGATTGCGGTATCGGTTTTGGGAAACGGTTGGAAGATAATAGGGATCTTATTGTGCATCAAAAACATTTTTTGCGTTTTGGAAAACCACTGCTTGTCGGGGCCAGCCGTAAATCGATGATCGATCAAATTGTGCATGCCCAATGCGATGAGCGTCTTAGCGGAACGTTGGCTATTCATCTCAAGGCGATTGAAGAAGGTGCTACAATGGTTAGAGTTCACGATGTAAAAGAACATATGCAGGCAATTGCAGTATGGAAAGCATTAAGGGGATGATCATGAGTAACAGTGGTGTTATTGTAACGTTGTCACTTTTAATTATGCTTTCTCCTTTTTTGTCGAGGGTGATAAAAATTCCTGTGGTAGTTGTCGAAATTTTATTAGGCAGTATTGCGGCTTATTTTGGTTTATTGGTTGAAAATGAACTTTTCAAAATTATTGCCAAAGTAGGATTTCTCTATCTGATGTTTTTGGCAGGTATGGAAGTGAATCTAAAAGAATTTGGATTTGCTAAGTCTTCTTTATTACGCCGTACTATAGTCTATTTTACTATGTTGTACGGGTGTTCTTTCGGTCTTTATATGTATTTTGATTTAAGCGCTGTTTATTTGGTCGCTTTCCCAATTTTTTCCTTGGGTATGTTGATGGCATTGGTTAAAGAGTATGGAAAACATCAGCCATGGCTTGCCCTGGCACTCAACATTGGTATTATCGGAGAACTGGTGAGTATCATGGCGTTGACGGTTCTGAGTGGTGGATTGGAATACGGTTACAATCAAGAATTTGCAATCACATTGGGTGGATTATTTGCCTTTTTAGTAGGATTTGTCCTCTTTTTTAGAGGAATTCGCATTTTATTTTGGTGGTATCCTGGACTCAAAACACTTATTATGCCTCATGAAGATGGAAAAGATCAGGATATCCGATTTTCGATGGCGCTAATGTTTATCTTGGTTGCAGGGATGTTATACCTAAAAATAGATGTTGTTTTGGGGGCATTTTTAGCAGGGACCTTTATTGCCACTTATTTTAAACATAAAACAGAGTTGCCTGAAAAATTATCTTCCTTTGGATTTGGGTTTTTAGTTCCGATTTTTTTTATACACGTTGGGTCAACCGTAGCCTTGGAAGCATTTACCGATGTTAAAATATTACAAATGGCATTTTTAATAGCAAGCGCAATTATTGGGATTCGACTCATAAGTTCATTCGTGGCTTATGCAGGATATCTGGGATTTAAAAATACTATTCTTTTCTCTTTGAGTGATTCTATGCCGTTAACATTCACGGTTGCGATTGCGACCTTGGGGTATCAAGCAAATGCAATTAATCATGATGAGTACTATGCATTTATTGTGGCGAGTATGGGGAGTGGTATATTTTTAATGATTCTGATTAAAATTCTTCATTCCTATTTCTATCCTAACGAGTTAAAAGAATAATGCTTTTCAGGGAAAAAAAGGTACAATCAATCGACTATAAGTTATATGAAAATAAAGAAAAACTAGTTTGGTGGTAAAGGAGTTTCTGTGGATTTAACGGTTATTTTGGGTCTGCTTATAGCGGTCGCTTCTATAAGTACAGGTGATATTCTCGATGGGGGAAATCCTCTGCATATTATCCACTTAGCATCTCTTATTGTTATTTTTCCCACAACTATGGCAGCAGCAGCAGTAGCAACCGATGGTGAATACGTTAAAGGTGCCTTTAAAAACCTTGGAATGGTGTTTAAAAAGTCACCGATAAATCTAGAAGAGCGTATTAAAGAAATCATCGAATTAGCTTTAATGGCTCGTCGAGATGGACTTTTATCGTTAGAAAAGAGAGTGTCTGAGCTTGATAATGAGTTCTTAAAACAAGGTCTGAGTATGGCAGTTGATGGCAATGAAATCGATACGATTTCTGAAACATTAGAAGCAACTATTGAAGAGACAGAAGAATATTGGCATGGATGCGGACATTATTGGATTCTTGCAGGGGAAACATCACCGGTTATGGGGCTTATTGGAGCCGTTTTGGGTCTTATTTTGGCACTTCAGAAGCTTGATAATCCTGCTGAAATGGCAGCAGGTATTGCAGGGGCATTTACGGCAACGGTTACGGGAATTTTTTCCTCCTACGTTTTGTTTGGGCCATGGGGACGTAAAATGATTGCAAAATCACACCATATTGTTAAAGAGCAAAAGGTGATGCTAGAGGGGATCATTGGAATTGTGCATGGCGATAATCCTCGTACTCTTGAAGCAAAACTGCTTAATTTCCTCTCACCTGCAGAAGAAAAACATAGCCAGTTTACATAATGAGCAATTAAATGGGAAAGAAAAAAGCTAAAAAATGTCCACAATGTGAGGTGTGTGAAAAATGGGCAGTTCCTACGGCTGACTTTTTCAGTCTTTTGTTGGCATTGTTTATTGCATTGTATGCGCTTGCTTCCGTTAATAAAGAGAAAGTAAGGGCATTAAAAGAAGAGTTTGTCAAAATTTATGATTACGCACCTACGCCTGAAGAAATCAGTCCCGTATTACCGATGAATCCTGAAACAAGCGATGAAGTTGAAAAATCCAGTGTCGGCAAAATGCCGGTATCCAGTGGCGGAGCGTTATTGGATAGTAACCCTACTACAAGTGAGGGTAAAACCATTGGGAGTAGTACTGAAAGTCAAGAAGATCAGGCTCAAAATGTTACTGTCGGTGAAGGTGCTTTGGATCAATCTATGGATGGTGTATTGCTAAAACTTCCTGCAACGATCCCCTTTAGAGGGTCGAATGCCAGTATAGATGATCAAGAAATGCGTCTTTTTATTAAAAGAGTTGCAGACATTATAAACAGACTTCCCCCAACGGTTGATATCTCGGTTCGCGGATACACAGATAATTTAATTCTTCCAAGAGGATCACAGTACCGTGATAATCTTGATTTATCAAGTGCCAGAGCAGCAACTGTCGTGCGAGAGCTTATTCAAAACGGTGTTTCCGCTGATCGTCTTTCAAGTGCAGGATTTGGAGCAGCAAAGCCATTAGCAAGGAATTCAAGCGAAGCCAATCGTGCTAAAAATAGACGGGTTGAATTTTATATGTTTGTTTCAAATGATAAAAAGTTGGATCAAGAAAAGCAGCAGAATATTTTAGATTCATTGGCGAAACTTCCTCAAAAATGAGGAAGAGCTTTTAGGGAAGAACGGTAGCTTTGAGAATTTTCTGAGCTTGAATCGGTTTATCATTACTCGTTTGAACATTATTGAGTTTGCCAATTACATCCATTCCCCCCACTACTTTTCCAAATATGGTATGATAGCCATTGAGCCATGGAGTAGGCGCTGTAGTTATAAAAAACTGACTGCCATTGGTTCGTGGACCTGCATTTGCCATGGCCAAAATACCGGCTTTATCAAAAACTACTCCTGATTTAAATTCATCTTTGAACGGTTTTTTCCACATTGATTCGCCGCCGGCACCGGTACCGGTTGGATCACCGCCTTGTATCATGAAGTTTTTAATTATACGATGAAATGTGAGGCCATTGTAATAGCCATTTTTTGCCAATGTTGTGAAGTTCTCAACCGCAAGAGGAGCAACATCTTCATATAACTCGAGAACAACTTCACCTTGTGTTGTTTGTAGGGATACCCGTGGGTGGGCAGCCAAAAGAAAGCTTGAAGCAAGCACTAAAGAAAGTAATATACGCATTAAGTAACTCCTAGGTTCGTGGTTTGAAATCTAAACAGACAGAATTGATGCAATAACGCAGACCTGTAGTTTTTGGCCCGTCGGGAAACACGTGTCCCAGGTGGGCGTCACAGGCCGCACATAATACTTCAATCCGAATCATGCCATGTGCCGTATCACGCTTCTCTGTGATGGCTTCAGGGCGAAGAGGGCTATCGTAGCTTGGCCAGCCAGTTCCTGAATCAAACTTAGCAGTTGAATCAAACAATGGTGTACCACAGCAGATACAGGTATAAATACCATCAGCTTTATAATTGGCATATTCACCACTAAATGCAGGTTCTGTTCCGTGTTGACGTGCAACATAATAAGCGTCTGCCGACAATTGTTCTTGCCATTGGCTGTCAGACTTGATAACTTTTGTCATATCATCCCTCCAAATTAGATTCAGAGATTATAGTGACCGTATCTGACGCACGGCTTAATGTTAGAGGATAATAGAGCGAGTCATCATTGTTAAGATTGATCAAATAGCTGTGCGGAACATTGAGGCCGCTGATATAGTGAGGAGTTGAAAGGGTGATTTCCTCTAAATTATCATATTGCAAACTAAAGGTATCATTTAAAATCCTGCACTTTACCTGTAAATGATTTTCAATGGCTTTTTTATACTCTAGGAGCATCTCATGATTTGGTAAAATAATCATAATTAGATGACTGCTTGTGGTCTCAAGATGGGTTTTTAAACCGGTTAGCAAAGTGAAAAGTGCTCCTTTGGTATGCGCAAAGTGAACGGTATTGAGGATGGGTTTGCGATAGAGTGTATTTAAGGTGTAAGAGTCTGTATCTAAGGACTTAGTAACACCGCACATAAGAAGTGCTCGTGAACCTTTATGCTCGATAATTCGCTGCAGAGAAAGATTACAGAGCAAATGAGTATCGTCACAAACGATGAGAGTACTTTCTTGGAACATTCGCGTTGTTTCAAGGGGTTCATTATCCGATGATGGCGTATAAAAATAGAGGTTTGAGAGATTACATTCAACAGCTGCAAATTCCATTAGAGAAATAAATTCATTACGCAGTAATTCGCCACTTAACCTTGTCGGTGTCATAATGATCACAACATGATGAGAGTTAGTGAGTAAATAGTCCAACACTTTTCGAATTAATACGGTACTTTTGCCACTTCCGTGATCTGCGCTTAAAGAAAGTATTGAGCGAGTTTTGATAGGGGCATCTAAAAACAGTTGTTGTTGAGGTGAAAGAAATGAACCAAAAGTGTCAGTAGCCGTTGGTAGTAACAGAGTGTGTGCTCTAAGTGATCCAATAACTTTCAGTTTTGAGAATGGGTGAGCTTGATACTCATGTAATGCATGAAGTTTACTTTGAATAGCAAGAGCAGTATCATCTTTGAAAATTAATCGCCCTTTTGGTAACAGTTCATGAAATGACGGGTCAAGGGTTTCAAATTCGGCACAGGTAAGATTTTTCATCCAAAAAATTCGTTCTAATGGCGTGGAATCAAAAGAGAGCACATCTTGAAGCTTTTGATAAATTACTTTTTCTGTTGACTCAAGATGGGTATGAGATAGGGCATGACTTTGGCGTGTCAAACGTTTGACGCTTGCTCCTTTTAATTCTTGTAAATTCCATAAAATTTTCTCTCCTAGATAAAGGCCATAATGAGGCAGAAAAAGCAAAAGGTCAATATTGAAATGGCTTTCATGGTGAAATAGGGTGAAATCGATAAAATAAACTGCCTCTTCAGAAGATGTTAAATCTTCAAAAATAGCATTATTATCGGAAGGAGTATCTTCTGATACTATTTTTGAAGAGCTAAAACTGGAAAAAAAGGAAAACAGCAAAAGAACCCCTAATTGTGGCAATGAGTAATTATAACCTTTTGAAAAAGAAAAAAGAGAGGAACGAAGTTAAGTGTTCCAGAGGAAGAACCTCAAGGAACTTTTAAAAAAATTACTTTGCCGCGGCAACGCTGTCTTTAAGTATACTAGTAAAATATTATATTGATAGTACATTTAAAATATTTGAACACCCCAATTAATAGCATGTAATTGTACTATAATATTTTATATAACATTGAGATGTAAAACAAGAATCGAGAAGTCTCTATACAGATACTGATTAATAGGTCAAAAATTCACCTAATCTGGCCTTTGCAATTGAAAGTTCTTTTCTTGATTAAATAGACTCCCAACCACCTTTAAAATAATGACTTTCTGTTGGTCCAGAAAAGATACACGGTCACTACTAATAATATTAAACTCATCGATCCAAAAAGTATCGTTGCTCCAACCTCAAGCACTTATTTTTCCTTCTTGTGAGGGTTTGGATTTTCGAGGACAAGTTCGTCATTCTGAAAACATATGCGGAGAGTCTTTGTTTTTTTTACCCCTCTTAAAGAAACATATTTATTCCTCATTTCAAGGCGAGACGTCTGGACTCGCCGAAACAAAACATTATCATTACTTACGACAACACACCTGTTTCCTTTTTCCTTTCCTGCAATTTCAACTAATTTATCATCTGCTGCCTGGGGGCGATTAATTACGCGAAATATCATGATATTTGAATTCCAGTCTTTAAGACAAAAAGGCTCATTCCCTTCTGCTACGGCTCCAATCTTCTTAGCCTGCTCCCAGTCCCACCGACCAAATTTTTTAATGATCAATTGCTTTACCGCTTGATAATGAACATTCTGAATGTTTTCGAAATCAAAAAGGATTAACATTCTACTTACTACACAACGAAAGATAATCGTCGACGGTCTTAATAAAATTTAATTCGAGTTCTTCTGTGTTATTGGCCTCAAAAGTGACCAGCGCATCAATCCCTTCAAGCTTTCCCTAAAATACTTTGTCTTCTTGTGAGTATTGAATACTCCCGATATGGCCCCTATAATTAAACGTTCCCAATACTTCTTTCTTGTTTAATTGTTGAAGATAATTGGCAGCCCATTTAAAAAAGATAGCAATAATTATTAATATAAGACCAGTCTGGATGAGAGCCATAATTGTATTATGTAAGCTCTGCTCATTCACAGTTATTATCAATAAAGGCACCTTGTGTTTTTATAATCTTACACGAATAAAAAGGTATAAGAAAAAAGAATTATATTCAGATTGTATATTATAGTTCAAATGTAAAACGCAGAGCTTTTATTGACTCAAAAAAATGTTGTATACTTTCCCTATTAGAGTAAAAAATTACATGCAAAGGGGATAGCGTGTCCTTGATAGTCAGATATGAGGATGTTAATATTTCGGTTAATGAAGATCAAAAAATCATTTTGATAAATCCCTTGAGCGAACGATTTTACACCAATGATGATGTTTATGAAAAAGCGACACTACTTAGACTTAAAGAAGAAAATGGCGAGGATTATTATGCTATCTCGGGAAGAATAAGATTCGTCAATGTATTCAACAATGAGACAGAACGCAATTATAATAAATTGTTGCTCAGAGCACCGGCTGAACTCATAAAAAAGAAAATTGGCATATTTGGTGGCATCAAATATGTAGCCGATGGAGTAATGCACAGAGAGCTTGATGTAATTTACAATTGCAAGCACGGTACTAACTACCAAATCATTGAACGTACTCAAATATTGTCAACAACATTTCAATCCGTTGAGGCCTACGATGCTTGCTGACAGAAGAGCAAAGCAGCCAAATGCATTTATATTTGCCGGCGCGGGTGTTTCCGGAAAATCGACGCTTGTCGCAGCCCTTTACCAAGGTGGATTTTTAACCGCGGACTATGTAGAAGAATCAAATATTAGTGGCTATATTGATAAAGATTTGAATTTTGTTGCAGAGATGGTTTTCACGGAAGAAAATAGCAATGTGCAAATTTTGCACATACTGAAAGAAAAGGGGTACAGAATTACCCTGTTTTTTGTTGGGACCAATAAAGAAGAAATCAATGTAATTTATCTTTTAAATCGAGTCAGAAAGCATGGGGAGGATTCATCTGTCAAGAAGCTAGTGCAGCAATACGACTATTTACTATATAGTGCAAGCTGTTTATTGGGGGACGTTGATGAATTCATAATTGTTGATAATTCTATCATTAACAAAGAGCCAATTGTCCTCTCTATGTACCTTGACGGTAAGCTTGCTTACAGAAAAGAAGACTATAAGCGCCACATCCAATGGCTATTTTGGGTTGAAGGAAATGGACAAAACAAAGCTCCAGAAGAAGTGAATCCGAGTGCTGCAATATATTCCGAAGAAGACAAAGTTTGAGACGATAAGTGATAAATTTATTGTAGACATACAAGAGAAACTAAACCATAGACCTCGAAAAATACTTGGCTATAAAACTCCGCATGAAGTGTTCTTTGCTAAAATTGCACAATGGATTGATGACTCGAAGCTACACTATAAAAATAACGTTGTTGCACTTGATTGTTGAATGGGCGCACTATAAAAATAACGTTGTTGCACTTGATTGTTGAATGGGCGTATTAATAACTCATGAATTTAGTGGAAAGTGGTATTTACATACTTTTTATAGTCTGGATATTTCGTAGCAAAAGTGGGCGTCATACAACGGCTCTCTGATATATGTGCTAGACACTATCGCTGGCAATAGAAACCAGAACACTTTTAACTACTAGAAGCTCTATTTACGTAAGTATATTACATAAAAATTAAAATAGAATTAAAATAGTGAGGCGATTACAAAAATTGCTAACATTCCTGGAATGGCAAAGTTGACAAGTTCCCTTATAGAAAAGAATAAAAAGATAAAAGAGGACATGAATGAAAAGGCTGGTAAGGGCAGGGTGTTTTTTTGGATGAAATAAAAAAGGCTTATGAAATTTTATTTGAGCTGGTAATAAAAACTGGAGCAAATAGATCAAGCTCATTTGATGATATCAATTTTACAACAGTTGCTGATAAAAAAACTGGAAAAAAGCTTTTCAGCAAAAAAATGATCTCTGCATTGAATATTGTTGGTCATAAGGAAATTGAGATAGATATTAAAATGGGGTATTGGATGTTTGAAAAGAGGATGCGAACTTTAATCTCTGCATCCTGATGCTGTAGTTCTTTGGGAGAGCATTCTATCTTGTCGGAACTTCTACAAACAAATCATCAAGCAACATTGTCTTTGCCGGATACTTGCCAAAAGGAAACGGTTGAAATATACAGAAAAATCGCGCTGCCGCGAATTTTCGACCAATTTATCCTTAAATTGGCTTAAGAAAACGCTAGAATACTTAGTTATGGCTTAAAATGCTTAAAAAATTCGCGGATGTAGTAATAGCAGAAGCAGTGGTATCCTCGACAAATATAAGCGACATTACCGCTTAAGCTTCTCGTGACAGTGATTAAGACATATTTAATATAAATAGCTATAAACTTAAAGTTATATTATCTAGTGTCACGAGAACATTAAGCCTATGGAGGCACCATGAGAGCCGAACTTACCGAAGTATTACGAGTAATACTTGCATTAAAAGCGTCTTCATCCTTAAAGGATATAGAATCAAAAACCGAGCTTTTAGGGATTAAGGATAGAAAGCTGTTGCGGGCACTTAATGACCTGATCGCATCAAATCGAGTTCGCACAGTTGGGCAAGCAGCTTCAACTATGTATTGGCAAAGAGATGTCCGCGAAGCATATTCTAAAGATTACAGACTGGTCTTTGTCCACAAAGGAGATAAGGTGGCGGGATACCTTTTCCAAAGCCCTTCTGATTTCGTGTTTTGCTACACAGACGAATATTTACTGGACGCCAAAAACGAAATACCTGGGTTGCCTTTGGACATTGCACCTTACGTATCCCCGGAACTGCATTCAGCGTTTGATGAAAACCTACCGGAAGGCGTCAATAGAGAGATGCTTGAACTTTCTTTGGGTTCGTCTGATGAGCTTGATATATTAGTGAGACTTACACACAATATTGGCGATATCTATTTTACCCTTACCGGTGAATCACAAGTCGAGACATACGCGACACGACCTTCTTTTCTGAGTAATGCAGAAAACATCCTGGGTCCAGCCATCCCATTTCCTTCTATATTGGATGGGTATACATTGGAGATGAGTGAGGAAGAGATATTTCCAGAAGGAGAAGATCTTTCCAAATTTACCCACGATGAGCTTCCCGGTATCAGCGGATTTCAATATAAGCGACTCGTAGATTTAGATCGCGATGGCCGTCGAATCCATCAGGATACGTCTGCAGGAACGCGTGCTTATATTTTCAAGCCCTATAGTAGGTTTAAGTCTGATCCAAAATCGCAATTCTATTTTCCGCATCTGGCTATAAATGAACATCTATTTATGAGTTTTGCCAAAAATGAGCTTGGATTTCGCGTGCCTCAATCGCATCTAATTAGGCGTGAAGGCGACCAAGAGTTCCACTATCTGGTCAAACGGTTTGACCGTCTTGGCACCTATCGGTTTGCAAAGGCAAACTTTTCGACATATCTTGGGTTGCGTGCCGATACCAAATACAATACCACGAGCGAAAAAATGTTCACGCGCATCAAGAAAGAACTTATTAGTGATACCGAACGTTTGGAGCTGTTAAAACATTACTTGTATTCGATGATAATCTCTCATGAGGACATGCATACCAAAAACCTCTCTTTGATAATCAGTGAGAATATCAAACTTATGTCGCCTCTGTATGATATCGCCACAACGCGGATCTATTCAAATACCAAAGGATACGACTCCCATCTCTCGATTGATGGCCAGCGAAGCAATATCACGCCTAGACACTTTGAAAAGCTAGTGGAAATATTGGGCGTTAATAAAAAAAGCTTCAAAGAGGAGTCCCGAAGAATGTGTGAGACGTTTCGAGATGTCTTGCCAAGTTATATCGACGCCATAAAACTGCTTGGACCTTTGCCGTTTTTTACGCTTAAACAAAAGGCGAAAGTGGGGGAGGGGCCTTCATGGGTCCCGAGCAAAGAATTTGAATTATCAACAGTATTGGAGAACTATCACAACAAACGAATACAAGAGCTTGAAAAATTAGGATGGTTGTAGTGAGCTTTGGTCGCGAATACCACGAATATTTGACATTAAAAAGGCGATGGATTGTTTTTAAAAATGTTCATTGACTTATTGTTCAATATTGTAATTCCAAAAGGATTCTTGGCAGAGAAAATTGAATTTCTACCTGTCGTTTATCCTAAACCAACTAGCTGTTTTAATGCAAATGATTTATTTGAATACACAAACCATCGTTCTAACATACCAAATTGTTTCACTAGTCTAAATAAGCTAGTCCAAAAAAAAACATATGATGTAGAAAAATTCAGTATTAATAAAATCACGGCCATTGCTAATTCAAAGTCGAGTGGCAAATATTTTGAAAGTGTTGTTAAATTTGGAAAATGGGTATCAATGCGAGAAAAATGGAGTCTGGAGGATTGCTATAAAGACTTAGAGAGAAATGCTATTCGAGAAGATATGCCGATCTATATTAAAATTTATTGTTGGAACGGCGTACATAAATGGGATAATCATGATGGCTCACACCATATGGCGGTTGCCCTATATTTACTAACTACTAATCCATCTCTACCTTGCAAAACTTATCCAGCACATATAACAGAATATTTTATCAATAGAGATGAAGCAAATTTACTTTTTTCCCAGTATCGTTTCTTTGTACTAGCTAAAAAAAGTTGGTGGCAAATTTACGATCAGATTAAAGTCACTGATTATATGCCATCAAACATCACAATCAATGATGGACAAATCATGATTGCTATCGAGACCAATCATCAAGCAAAAATTGCGCAACAGATTTTGAATGCATTGAATCTTTTAGGAGATGGATTGTGTATTGATGTTAATCGGTATTTTATTGAGAAGCTTTAAGCCTTCTCTGCTTTTTCAAATTATATGGATTTCTTTGCCGTTTTTGATACTGTAGTTCTTTGGGATGGCATTTGATTTGTAACCTTATTTGGCCTATAATCATAAAAAATAGGACGCGGTGGAATCATGATTAATTTCAAGGACTTATATGCATATGCACGATGAAGCCCACATACCAATCATAAGACTCATTCCAGGCACCGGCAAGAATAAAAATCCAATATATGTAATGTCAGATTTAAAAACGCCTTTAGCAACTTTTTGGTTGCCATTATTCAAAATCGAATTTGGAAATGATGGGAGTATATATACTGCAGCTGCTATTGATGCGACTGAAATTTTAAGAGGGGAGGGGACTGCTAAAGATGATGGGCAAATTCATTTTAAATACAGTGAAGAGGTTAAGCTACCAATAGATCTGGCAAAAAAGCATGAATACCTTTCCTTCCACTCATCTGGGAAAATCAGAGCACACAAGATTGGCGATCTTGGATATTGCCCTGATGTAGCTAATTGTGGAAATCATTTGGAGTGTTTGGACTGTAATGATCTGATTCCAGACGCAGACTTGGAAAGTTACTATCTTGAACAAGCTGACAGATATCTCAAGATTGCGGAAAAACAGTTCAGTATTGGTGAAACGATAAATGCAAAAGATTCGTTGCACAGAGCGTCACTTTTTGCATCCTTGTATAATAAAGTCCAAAACAGAAAGGATTCATAATGGGAAAACGAGGTAATCCTAATTTAAACAATAATGCGGAGCAGAAAAAAGAAAGAACAAAAAGCTTAATAAGGGAAGCAGTTAAACTCTTGGAAGAGAACTTTGAGATAAAGAGTATTCCTGCGGTTAGTGAAAAGACCAAAGAGATAGATCCATCTGGAAAAGGTCTCAGTGAGGCAGCCTTCAGAAACAAAGAGCTTGAGCATGTACAAGAGCTCATGAGAGAGCTTGGAATTGGTAAATACGAAGGTCTTAAAGTCGGTGGCTCAGAAGATGAAGCAGAACTAGCTGACCTCTTGCTTCAGGTAAAGAAAGAATTAGATAAAGCAAATAAAATGATTGCGGAATTGAAAAAGCAAAAGAAAAAATTGAGCGAGAAGATTGATAAGCTTGTAATTGATAATGAGGAGTTGCGAGGAGCGAATTATGAACTTCAAATGAAGACACGTTTAAAGATGGATTTCAAGGTTGGAAATAATATGATTTAGAAGGGTAGATTCTAAAGAAAGAATTGCACTATATGATAGTACAATTTCTTTCCCTAGGAAAGGGGAAAGAATTGGCTATTACTTGGCTGCAGCCACAGAGTCTTTAAGACTTTTGCCTGGCTTGAATTTAGGAACCATTTTGTCAGAAGTTGTATATTTTTTAGTTGTACCAGGTACTGTTCCGCTTTTACCTTTTTGAAGTGATGCTGCAAAACTTCCAAAACCTACCAAAGAAACTTCTTCTTTAGAAACAAGAGCTTCAGTTACTGCTTCTGTGAAAGCTTTAATAGCTGTTTCAGCTTCGATTTTAGTTTTGTAACCACCGTTTTTTTGTACCAACTCTACGAATTGCGCTTTGTTCATTTATTACCCTTAAGATTAGATAGATGACATTCACTTGAACCTCCTGCTTCACGGGAAACAGAGAAGAAAGTAATTCAAACGCGAATACTTTAATATCTCTTAGCTTAAATTTATCTGTGTTTTTCTACTTTTGGACGATTCTTTTGAAAAATCGTCAATTTTGGAGTATTTTTGTTCTTTTTAGCGCTTGTGTAGTTGCGCGTAAAGCGTAAAAATGATTCTTTGAGGTACAGAGTCCAATAGCAATGATATTCAGTAATTGACCACTTTAGAGAGGAAAAGCGTTTTGATGAGATCGATAAAAATACATCATCCAAGCCATCGCGTTCTTGCTTGCTTAAAGTGTTCATGTTATTTTCCCAATTTATTTATTTTACGTACTACGCGAATAATCTCATCGTCTTCAAGCATGGCGAGCATTTCTATTACGGCTTTAGCTGCTTGGGGTTTGGCATTTCCCAATCTCCAGTCTTGGTAGGTTCGCATAGAAACATCCAATTTTTCAGCCATAGTTTTTTGAGAAATCTTTTTACCATTGTGTTGCGCTTCCACGGCATTGTGGAGAAGATTAAACAGGTCATTGATTTCCATTATTAAATTGTAATGGGAGTTTTATAAAATAAACATTAAAGCGAACATTTTGTACGATTAATCGTATAAAATAATAAAAGGCTAGAGAAGGTCGGTATAATCGTATTTGGATAAATCGACGTAAAATTCTCCCTCTTTTTGAATAATGCGGACATCACTGCCAAAGCGTTCTGAAAAACGGCGACGTACAAGTTTACGGTCTTCGCTTCCAATGCCAATGAATTTTAAATAGCGTTTAAGTTCGATAACCCCTTTGGGTTCAATTGAGAGGGCATTTGGTTGAGCCACATCGACATCATGGACAGTATTACTATTGTTAGAGAGCATGAGCTTGGTGCTGAGTACCTCTAAAATATTTTTGAGCTGTTCGTCTTTTGCCGTGTAGATTTCTTCAATGCGCTTACGTTCAGCGATCAGCATATCTTCCTTGTCGTTTGTCAGCCGATCTATTTTTGCTTCAAGTTCTTTTATTTTAAGCTTTAGATGGTGATTCTCTTTTTGATAAAGTGAGATAACCATCCCAACACTGGTTTTCGGAGTGGTTGTTGTAGGTATGTTCGCAGCTGTTGTTTGTTTTGATGATTCATCCATCTCGCGGCGCTTATCCTCATCTAGGGAACTGCGAGGAACAATGATATAGGTTACCCCTGATTCAATAATATAATTGAGCCGTTTGGTTCGAATTTTATTTTGTATCATCTCTTTGGACATTTTGAATGTTTTTGCGTATTCATCAATGCTAAATCGCATGCGTTCTCCTTTTTGGGGTTAGCCAGTCTTGTTTTGGCGGAGGTATAATGCCTCCTTGTCGCATCCATATTAAATAACCGTTGCGTTTAATTTCATGTTTATCATGAAAGGTATGCATGGCACTGTGACGAAAATCACATTTTTTTAAAAGGTCTGAAAAATCGTTATGTTCATTTAAAAAGGTTTGTAATGATTCAAAAGCAGTGTCAGAAATAAAGACCGCATTGGTTACCAAGTTTTTGATTTCAACATATCGCGAACACTCATTCAACCCATCACCCACAAAGTTGTTATGTCCTAAAATATCTTCAAAACGGTGTACTTTTCCGGTATGAACGGCTACTCGGATACCTTTAAAATAGGGGTATTCTTTCGAAATGAAATCGGAAAAGTGGATAAATGAGAGGCCTAAAATGGATCCGAATCCTTTAAGGTTTGGATGTAAAATACAATAAAAACCGTCGCCGGTAGGAATGATGCCCTGAAGCATTTTTTCAAGAGGAATTCCTGAATTTTCCATCATTTTTTGAATCATTTTTTTATAACTTTGGGATAAAAACGTGATGAGTTCAAGCTGCTTGGACATTTCAAGACGCGAAAAGTCGATGATGTCAATTAAAACGATATCAGTTTCAATGGCTCGTTTTTGCAT
>JAMCPS010000090.1 GCA_023379705.1 Campylobacterota bacterium | reverse complement strand
TGAGATTTTTGAAATGGCCGAAACTTTTGAGATTGCCGTTAGAGAGGGTTAGATTGGAACGAAAGAGATCTAAAACGACCACTTTTGCCTGCGGATAATGCTCTTGAAAATAAAAAGCGAGATTCGAACCGATAAAACCCGCTCCTCCCGTTATCAAAATGGTTTTGGTATTCAAATCAATATCACTGTAGCGCATAGACGACCTTCATGTTTCTTTAAAGTATTATTGTATCGAAGCTTCCATTAAAAGCAAAAATCGTTAGACTACTTTAAGATAGTTGGGAATATAATGGCGATAAATTTTTTAATGGAGAAACAAAATGAAAAAAATTGCTCTTGCAATGTTATTCGCTGGTGTATCAATGATGGCTGCTGATGGAAAAGCTCTTTCTGCAAAATGTGTAGCTTGTCACGGTGCTTCTTTTGAAAAAGTCGCTCTTGGTAAGTCTGCAGTTGTAAAAGGTCAATCAGCTGCTGCTATCGAAGCTGCACTAAAAGGCTACAAAGCTGGTACATTGAACAAAGCTGGAATGGGTGCCTTGATGAAAGGTCAAGTTGCTGCCATGTCTGATGCTGATATCAAAGCTATCGCTTCTTACGTAGCAGGAATTAAATAAGTTTTAGAGAACGCCAAAGGAATTCATCCCTTTGGCTACGCTTGCCTCTATGGCACTAAAGCTTGCCTCTTTTGAGGCAGAACCTTCTTATTTTTTACTATTCCGGTCGATATTCTTTTTTTCTTAACGCTTCTTTCTTTTTCTGTTGATCTGCAGCATCGTTTAACTCTTTTTCATCATCAAACTGAACATGATTCATCATCCGTTTTTCATCATCAAATTGCCCTGTTTTAATACCCCATAAAAATGCAACCAGCGCAATCGCACCTAAAAATAGAGACGCTCCCAACATCATAGCCACTACCCAACTGTCCATCTTTTATCCTTTTTTGTATTTTTCACCTGTACATCCAACGACTGCGCATCGAATTACCGACAACCAGAAGTGAACTAAATGACATTGATATTGCCGCTACCAAAGGGATAACATAGCCCGTCATAGCCAATGGTATTGTAATCGCATTGTAAACCAATGAAATTCCTAGATTTTGCTTGATCAATCCATAGGTTCGTCGACTAATCGCATACGCTTCGGTAAGCGAAACCAAGGAGTCATTGAGCAATACAATGTCTGAAACCTCGATGGCGATATCGCTGCCATTACCCATCGCAATACCAATATCAGCGCGCGCAAGAGCTAAAAGATCATTCACCCCATCTCCCGCCATTACCACAATGTGACCTTCACCCTGTGCTTTGGCAATAAAGTCCGCTTTTTCTTGAGCCGTTACATGTGCATGGACTTCATCAATTCCTGCCACTTCCGCAACTCTCAGTGCCGAAGCGGCATGATCTCCTGTCAACATGACAACACGCATACCAAAATCGCGTAAGATTTTAATCGATTCAAAAGCATTCTCTTTGGGAAGATCTTGCAGTTCAAATGTTGCGCACAGCTGCCCATCAACTGCATAATAAAAAAGGCTTTTATCGCTTAGGGTTTTTGTTTCTATTCCCATCTCTTCCATGAGTAAAGCATTCCCGCCTGCAATCACTACCCCATTAGCACGCCCAACAAGACCGCGTGCAGGAATTTCGTTAACCTCTGAAATGCCTCCCGTTTGTATCTCAGGTTCCGTTTTATCTAAATACTCAACGACTCCCAAACTGATTGGATGTTTTGAAGAGCTCACCAAAGCCAACAATACCGAGCGGTCATACTGCGCATGATACGTTGCATAGACTACCGCAGGTTTCCCTTGCGTAATCGTCCCTGTTTTATCCAGTACAAACATCGTGGTTTTT
Source organism: Campylobacterota bacterium (assembly GCA_023379705.1). Lineage (GTDB taxonomy): Bacteria > Campylobacterota > Campylobacteria > Campylobacterales > Sulfurimonadaceae > Sulfuricurvum. The sequence goes on along the minus strand of JAMCPS010000090.1, from coordinate 14,218 downwards.
GCCATGGTCTCGATCTGTGCCGCTGATTTAAAAAGAATTGACCGCTTTGCCCCAAGTGCCAAGCCCACAATGGTTGCCACGGGTGTGGCCAGTGCCAGAGCACAGGGACAAGCTATAATAATGACCGATATCCCCACCATCAATGAACGATCAAACGTATGAGGCCAAAAATACCAGACCCAAAACGTACCAATGGCTAAGAATAAAATCGTCGAAGAAAAAGATTCAGAGAGACGATTTGCCAATTGCTCGATTTTTGGTTTATGACGCATCGCATTTTCTAAAAGATTGACGAGATATGACAACGTTGAATGGGCATAATCTTTTAGCGCCCGATAGTGCAACAGAGCATCAATACTCGTCGTACCGCTGATAATCAGATCCCCTTTACGTTTAAAAATAGGATCCGCTTCCCCGGTGAGATTACTCTCATCAAAACTACCCTCGCCAGAGATCACTTCTCCATCAATCGCTGCTCGCTCACCCGTACGGATAATGATGGTGTCTCCAACATTTACTTCAGAGACACGGACGCTTCGGATAGCATCTCCATCAAGAATACTTACTTCATTAGGAATGTATTTTCCCATTACATCGAGTGTATCTGCAGCATGTTTACGGCTCAAAACTTCCAAAAACTTACCCAATAACACAAAAGTAATAATCATCGCCACCGAATCAAAATAGGCTTCCCCTTTTTCAAAAACAGTGATGTAAATCGAATAGCAATAGGCAAGCGTTGATCCCGTCACAACGAGCATATCCATCGTAACTGCACCGTTACGAAGTCCGTAATAGGCACCGCGATAAAAAATCCATCCACTGTAAAAAAGTGCCGGAGTTGCCAGTACCCATTCTGCCACATTCAGAATGGTCTTGATCTCTTGTGTCATCCCAGTGAAATAGCCCGCGTATTGAGCCACCGCGATCCACATCATATTCATAGAAGCAAAAGCCGCTACCGCCATACGCAAATAATACTCTTTGCGCTCTTTGTTCGCACGTACCTCTTGCATCGAGGCATCATAAGGATACGCGTTATAGCCAATTGCCCGAATCATTTCAATAATCTCAGAGAGCTTCACTATTTTCGGATCCCAGACGAGACGTGCTTTATTATTGGTGTAGTTAATATGAGCTTCGATCACACCGGGCATTTTATGCAGCGCTTTTTCATTCAACCATACGCATGCCGCACAGTGAATTCCTTCAATGATAAGTGACACTTGGGAGAAGTTTTCTGAAAGTTCGGTCACAAAACGATCACGAAATGAGGGGCTGTCAAAATTTTCGCTCGGCTCTAACTGCTGGCTTGGAGGGGTGAGAGTCGCTTCCCCCATCTTAGTGTAAAAACTCTCCAATCCTTCATCTTTGAGCAAATGATAAATTCCCTGGCATCCCTTGCAACAAAAATGCAGCGTCCCCTCATGAATCATCACCGAGTCACTAAAGACGAGATGACAATGATCGCATTTGACGTTAGACATATTCAAATTTTCCAAGTTCTCTATTTTTTATTACTTTATCGTAATGTCCGCACACCCCTTGCATCACAATATGAACACCATTGGATGCATTGCGTGCATATCCAATCGCCATACTTAAATTGGCCGTTGCCTCAATGGCATCAATGCTAAAAGGAATCATAGCACCCGTAAATACAACGACTTTATTCAATCCAAGACTTGCAATATACCGTGCACTTAAGTCCATCGTATCGGTACCATGAATAACCAAAATAGTGTTTTCATCACTTTGGTTTATGGTTTTTCCAAGTAACTCGCGATCATCGGTTGTCATGTCCAGTGAGTCTTTGTAAATCAACCCTCGTACCGTGATTGTATTCGTAAAAACCGATACAATAGCCTCAATCGCATTGTTGTCCTCAGGGACAAAAAGCTCTCCATTTTTTGGATCATAGCGCTTATTGAATGTTCCGCCCGTATTAAGTATAAGCATTACAAAAGCTCCTTTAGCGAACGAACAATTTTATTGGCATTAGACTCAAACGCTTCAAGTGAAAGAAGAATATTTGTTGCGACTCCTGCACGAATCGCGGCTTGGATATCGCGTTCATTATCACCGATCATGATCGACCTTGCCATGTCAAGATCAAAATCTTTCTGTGCTTCCAAGAACATTCCAGGCTGGGGTTTACGGCAATCGCAGTGGCCATCAATGCTTTCATGGTGCGGACAATGGTAAATATGGGTTATCGTAACGCCCAGTGATTTGAAATGCTCTATCATCCATTGACTTAAACGGTTGAAATCCTCTTGCGTATAGTACCCTCTCGAAATACCCGATTGATTCGTCACAATGATAATCAAATAGCCTAATGTCTCATAGTGTTTACATACTTCAACAATCCCATCGATGAGCTCAAAATCTTCAATCTTATAGAGATAGTTTTTTTCCACATTGACGACGCCGTCACGGTCAAGAAAGAGTGCCTTAGGCAACCCCGCCTCCGAAGAGCTCTTTTTCGATAATGTCGCACAAAATATGTCCGATCAAAATATGCGACTCCTGAATACGCGGGGTAGAATTTGAGGGGATGATAATGGCAAAATCAGCCATTGCTCCCATTTGTCCGCCGTCACGTCCAACGAGCGCCACAGTCGTAACACCCCGTTCTTTCGCCGATTCAAATGCATTGATAATGTTTTGTGAATTTCCCGACGTAGAGATTCCGATAAACAAATCACCCTCTTGTGACATCCCCTCAAGCTGACGTGAAAAAACTTTATCGTATCCGTAATCGTTCCCGATTGCTGTCAAATTCGACGTATCCGTTGTTAATGCTAATGATGGAATAGAGGGACGGTCAAATCCATAGCGCCCTACGAGTTCCGCAGCAATATGCTGTGCATCCGCCGCAGATCCGCCATTGCCTGCCAACATCGTTTTTTTACCGTTACGATAAACAGCGACACATGCCTTGGCTACCGCTTCTATCATATCCAAAAGCGGTTCACTGTCCAAAATAGCTTGTTTGATCGCCGCGGAATCGGCAATTTGATGATAAATATATTGTTTCATTTTTTTCCTTTAGTATTGGATTCCAGTAACGGAACGTATTTTCTCTATTATAGGCGTCGCAACAGCTGTGGCTTTTACCGCCCCTGCCCTTAAAACATCTCGAACTTCATCCGGGTGTGCTTCATAATAGGCACGTCGTTCTCGGTACGGACGGAAATATTCCCACAGCACATCCGCTAAATAAAGTTTAAAGTGCCCATGTCCTTCTCCACCGGCTTGATAACGTTCCTGCAGTGCAATACGCTCATTGTCATTTAAAAAGAGTTTGACAATATTATAAACATTGCAATTTTCAAACTCCTTGGGTTCTTCCATTCCCACAACTTCGGTCACAATTTTTTTGATAGTCTTGAGCTGACTCTTCTCTTCACCAAAAATCGTAATGGTATTTCCATAACTCTTTGACATCTTTTGACCATCGGTTCCGGGGACCGTCGCAACATTCTCATCCACACGAAATTCAGGAAGCGTAAAAATTTCACCGTATTGATTGTTAAATTTTACCGCAATATCCCGCGCAATCTCAACATGCTGAATCTGATCTTTTCCTACCGGTACAACTTGAGAACCAAACAGCAAGATATCCGCCGCCATAAGAACAGGATAGGAAAAAAGGCTGTGATTACTTGCAATCCCTCGTGCTGTTTTATCTTTATAGCTATGCGCCCGCTCTAACAATCCCATGGGTGTAAAGCTTGATAGAATCCAATACAACTCCAAAACTTCCTTAACATCTGACTGAACCCAAAAAGTACTTTTAGCAGGATTCATCCCCAATGCCAAAAAATCAGTTGCCGCTTGCAGCGTAAGGTGTCGTAATCGCTCGCCATCGCCCAAAGAGGTCATTGCATGATAATTGGCGATAAAAGCAAAAACCTCATGATCATTTTGGGATTCAATCATCGGAAGAATGGAACCAAAATAATTTCCGATATGCAAATCGCCCGAAGGTTGTATTCCGGTCAAAACTCTCAAAAAATGCTCCTAATTCAATATAACTACTATTATATCAAACGCTCCATTAACCGCATCACAGTTAAGCTTCATTTTAAGAAACAATGTGCTATATTTTTCCATAGTTCAACAAAAAAGGATTCATTATGAATGTTCAAATTCGCGCAAAAGACATTACCCTCACTCCTCACCTAAACGATCACATTGCAGCAGCTATTGAAAACTTTAAACGTTATCATCTTGATATGACCACCGTCAATGTCATGATTACCAAAGAAAAGCAAACGATCGGCGTTGAATTTGACATACACATTGCACACGCACAACCCGTAGTTATCAGCCACTCCGATGCTGATTTGGATACTGCTATTGATTTGGCCATTGAGCGTGCCAACAAAGCACTCGGACGTCTGCACGATAAAGCCAAAGATCACCATACTTCATCCATCCGTGATATGGAAGTTGCTGAAACGGAGTAAATCCTGTAATGAGTAAAATTAATATTGTATGCACTCACTGTGGGGGTGTGAATGCCATCCCTCTCAAAGATTCTTACACGAAAGCGTCTTGCGGACATTGTAAAGCTTCCCTGTTGGATACAAAACCCCTTTCACTTAACCCTGAAACCTTTGATAAATTGATGCTCAATGATGAGCGACTGATCATCGCTGATTTTTGGGCTCCATGGTGCGGCCCTTGCCGTTCTATGGCACCCGCTTTTGAGGAAGCATCCAGATCTTTCCCTCTCAAAGCACAGTTTGTCAAAATCAATACCGAAGAGCAACAAACCCTCGCAGGTCGATTCTCCATTCGATCCATTCCAACCATTATCGCCTTTAAAAACAACCGTATCGTTGACCAAATCAGCGGAGCACTCCCAGCCTCCCAAATTATTGCATGGGTAAAAAAACACCTTTAATTTTTAGCTTCTTTTGGTTACCCTTCTGTAATTCATCATCAGGAAAACAGCATGTACAATTGGGTAGTTTGGTTTCATATCATTTCAATGGTGTCGTGGTTTGCAGTACTCTTTTACCTGCCTCGACTTTTTGTCTATCATGTCGAAAACAGTGAGAACAAAGGGTTTTTAGAAGTTATTGAAATAATGGAGATGAAAATTTATAAATACATCGGTGTCCCGGCATTTTGGGCGACACTGCTATCAGGTATTACGCTAATTTTTTTATCTACCGCACATTACGGGATCAATGTGTTTCAAACAGGCGGATGGCTTCATGCCAAGCTCACTCTTGTAGCCATTTTGGTCGCTTATTTCTTTTCCCTAGGGCACTATCGCCTAAAACTAAAAGTTGATGCGGCTTATAAAAACGGTAAATTCTTCCGTCTTTACAATGAAGTGCCGACGCTCCTACTCATGGGAATCGTCGCACTGGTTATCGTCAAGCCGTTTTGATTACCACAAAGCTCTTGTTTTATGAGGTCGTGGTTTTTTATCACCGCCTCTGCTTTTCGCTTTGAACAAAATCGGTGTCCCCTCAAAATTAAACTCTTCACGCAATCTATTCGTTAAATAACGGCGATAACTGAAATGAAGCCCCTGAGGTTTATTCATAATGAGGGCTATACGCGGAGGGCGAATATCGTACTGCGTTGCAAAATAAAGGCGGATATTCATTCCGTTAACGCTTGGAAGCGTATGTCTACGCAATGCCGATCGGATCACTTCATTAAGCTTACCCGTTGAAATACGCTGAGAATAGTTTTCGTTTATTTTGAGCAGCATATCAAAAATCTTATGAACACGCTGTTTGCTTTGCGCCGAAATCGTAACGATAGGTGCGTAACTCAAAAACTTAAACCGATCTCTTACTTCTGCAATAATTTTCTCATAATCTTCTTTGGGTGCCAAGTCCCATTTGTTGAGAACAATCAGACAAGCCATACGATTTTTATCGACAAATCCTGCAATTTTTTCGTCCAAATCCATAAACGGAACCGATGCGTCCAATACAAGCAGTGCGATGTCTGCCGTTTCGAGCATCTCTTCGGTACGCATCAAGGCATATTTTTCAATTCCTAAAATTTTTCCGCGCTTACGAATCCCCGCCGTATCGATAAAGGTGATCTCTTTATCCTCATACTGGATCGTTTCGTCAATCGGATCAATGGTCGTTCCGGCAACTGAACTTACTACCGAACGGTCTTCTTTAAGCAGGGCATTGAGCAACGAACTTTTCCCGACATTGACACGACCGATAATGGCTACTTTCATTTTCTGAGTATCCGCAGGAGCGTATTCTTTGACGATTCCGCGATATGCTTCTTCCATGGCTGCGATATCGTCAGGATCAATATCATCATCCGAAACATCACTGTCGTCATCCTCATCCGATTCATCTTCGTCATCTTCATCATCACTGTATCCGCTGATTACCGCATCAAACCCGTCCATCTCATCATCGTCTGACTCAATTTCTTCAACCGGCTTTACAATGGAGGATTCAGGAAGCTCGGAAGCAACCCAATTGAGCAACGGCAAAATAGAGCGGTTATGGGCGACAGAAATACCGAAGATTCGATTGGTTCCGAACTCATAATATTCCCAAAGCTTTTCTTGCATTTTATCGTTGTCGATTTTGTTAACAACCAGTGCAATCGATTTACCCATTGCTTCGAGCTCATAAAAGAGCTTTTTATCATCCTCTTCAGGCAGACTCTTACCGTCAACCATAAACAAAATGATGTCTGCTTTATGGGCAGCTTCCAATGACTTTTCTTTGATGCGATCAAAAAGTTCGCACCCTTCGTCCAAACCTCCGGTATCCAGAATCTCAACTTCTTTGTCGACAACGACGGCAACCCGTTTTTTGACATCACGTGTAGTACCTGCAATTTCAGAGGTAATAGCGTCACGTTGTTTCAAAAGACGATTAAACAGAGAGCTTTTGCCGACATTAGGACGGCCGATTATGGCTAATTTTTTCAATTAAACCCTTTTATTAATAAGTTTTTTATTATATCACAGGTGGGCTTATGTTATGATTGTTATATGATTTACTACAGTTATGATCGTTTTAAAATCGATATTCCAGAGCTAGCTGTTAGATGTGCAGTATTTGAGCCCGATACCATTTTGGCCATTGCACGAGGAGGTATGACCATGGGTCATGCACTCTCTATGGCTCTAAATATTCGCAATCTTCAGTCCCTGCGTTGTGAAAGTTACGATCAGGATCAACAGCGCGAAACCGTATCCCTTTTTGGAGAATGTGACTTCACCCAATCCTCCCGTGTCCTTATCGTTGACGATATTGTTGACAGCGGTAAAACTTTGCATGCTTTGATTCCAATTTTGCAAGAACGTTATCCAAATATCGTTTTTACATGTGCTGCGATTTTCACCAAACCTACCGCATTAATTCAGCCTGAATTTTCATTACATGAAGCTTTGGATTGGATCGATTTCTTTTGGGAAAGAGATTTTTTAAAACCCAATTCGCTATAATCTGCCAATTACACAATAATTTCTATATTTTTAAGCAACAAAGGGCCTTTATGCCAAAAGACTATATTTTCACCTCCGAGTCCGTCACAGAAGGACATCCTGATAAAATGGCCGATCAAATAAGCGATGCCATCCTAGATTATATTATTGAACATGACACCAAAGCGCGTGTAGCCTGTGAAACCCTAGTTTCAAACGGATTTTGTGTCATTGCCGGTGAGCTTAAAACGACTGCCTATGCACCTATGCAGGAGATTGCCCGTCAAGTAGTTCGAGAAATCGGCTATACCGATGCAACCTATGGATTTGATTATCGATCATGTGCCGTACTCAATGGTATCGGTGAACAATCTCCCGACATCAATCAAGGTGTTGATCAAGCAGGCGGGGAAATCGGTGCTGGGGATCAGGGACTCATGTTTGGTTACGCCTGTCGTGAAACCGATGTCCTCATGCCGTTGCCGATTTATCTTTCACACCGTCTTGCTGAACGTTTGGCACAGGTACGTAAAGAGGGAATTATCCCTTACCTGCGTCCTGATGGAAAAACGCAAGTAAGTATCCGTTATGTGGATGATAAACCGGTATCCGTAGAAACCGTCGTCGTTTCCACACAACATGCCCCTGAAGTAAGCCAAGAAAAATTACATGCCGATGTTATCAAAGAAGTTATTGAGCACGTTATCCCTCGCGAGCTTATGAGCCAAAATATTGTCTATCACATCAATCCAACCGGTAAATTCGTCATCGGCGGACCACAAGGCGATGCCGGACTGACCGGACGAAAAATCATTGTCGATACCTATGGCGGAGCTTGCCCTCACGGCGGTGGAGCATTCAGTGGAAAAGACCCTACTAAAGTTGACCGATCAGCAGCCTATGCTGCTCGTCATGTCGCCAAAAATTTGGTGGCAGCAGGTGCATGTGATCGCGCGACCATCCAAGTTTCTTATGCTATTGGGGTAGTACACCCAATTTCAATTATGGTTAATACCCATGGAACAGCTGTTGTAGCTGAAGAAAAAATTGAAGAGTGTGTAAAAGAGCTTTTTGATCTTACTCCAAGAGGGATTATTGAATCACTTGATCTGTTACGCCCTATATACCGTAAAACAGCTGCTTATGGTCATTTTGGACGTGAACTTCCTGAGTTCACATGGGAAAAAACAGATAAAGTAGACGCCATACGCGCCTATCTTGGACTCTAAATTTCAAACCATCAAACCCCATTTTGGGGAAAATATATTAATAAATTTTCACTTTGGTAACAGTTGTTTTAGAAATACAATAAACAACTTCTTATTTTAGGTATTTTTAAAATTCTTCTGTTATAGTTACCCATATTTTAAATAATCTAAGGAGAATCCAATGTCAGTAGTTATAAATGATACTTGTATTAACTGTGGCGCTTGTATCGATGAGTGCCCTGTAGAAGCAATCGTAGACGAGGACGATAACCCAACTGGTGATGATATTTACTACGTTTATGGTGATAAATGTGTCGAGTGTGTAGGTCATCACGATGCTCCGGCATGTGCAACTGCCTGTCCAACAGAAGGCTGTATTACATGGGATGAAATTGGTGAAAGTCCAGCACATCGCGATGATATTACAGGTGATATGCGTTCAAACAAGGCGAATGTCGTCGACTAATTTAGAGGGCTTAGCCCTTTAAGTTTTCTTTCCAACTCTTTTCTCTTCATCTTTAATCTTATTCAAATTATTATTTCGCTATAATCCCGCTCTATTATTAACATGAAACAGGAGCATTGATGGAACAAACATTATCAATCATCAAGCCAGACGCCGTAGCAAAAGGTGTTATTGGAAAAATTTTGGATCGTTTTGAGACTGATGGTCTTAAAATTGCAGCTACCAAAAAAGTTCAGCTTAGCCGTCAAGACGCTGAAGCATTTTACGCAGTACACGCTGCGCGTCCATTTTTCAACGACCTTGTTGATTTCATGGTAAGCGGTCCTGTTGTTATTACGGTTCTTGAAGGCGAAAACGCTGTTCAAAGAAACCGCGATTTAATGGGTGCAACAAACCCTAAAGAAGCAGAAGCTGGTACTATCCGTGCTGACTTTGCTGAAAATATCGATGCAAACGCTGTTCATGGCAGTGATTCTGTAGAAAATGCAAAAAATGAAATTGCATTTTTCTTTTCAGGCCGTGAGATCTCTTAAATGAATATTATTCCGTTTAAACACTTGGATTCGGTGCCTATGGCATTTGAAGCCAAGTTGGACAGTGCAATATTTTTAGGAACAATTGTTCATAAAAAGCATAATATTGCTCAATTAAACGGTACAATAACGGGAAGTATTTTTATTTCTTGCGATATCTGTGCTGAAGTTTTTGAAAACACTTTGAATGAAGAAATTTCATTTTACCTTGCAGATGGCGACGTTCATGAAAATGATCGTGAGCTCGAAATTGTAGAAATTGAAAATTCAGTGATCAATTTGGATGAGCTTTTTAACTCTGAGCTCGAGTTGATCAAGAGTGACTATTTTTGTTGCTCAAATTGTGAGGGAAAAACACTAGAACAAGAGTTCTAATGTTCATCTCTTAATTTAAACAGAAAGGACTATAACGAATGGCAGTACCTAAAAGAAGAGTGAGTCACACTCGCGCAGCAAAGCGTAGAACACACTATAAAATTTCACTTGCTCGTCCTGTAAAAGACAAAGACGGCACGTACAAATTGTCTCACTTTGTCAATCCGACTACCGGTGAGTATAAATAATCGATGATCAAGATTGCTATTGATGCAATGGGCGGGGACTTTGGTCCCGAACCGATTGTAAAAGGAACACTAGAAGCTTTAAAGGCAAAAGAGTTCGAAGCAATTCTCGTTGGTAAAAAAGATGAGATTTTAGCTTTGTTACCCAAGGGCTATAAAGGTAAGATTTCGATTGTAGAAGCAAGCGATGTAATCGATATGGGAGATGCTGCTACAGACGCATTAAAGCGCAAAGACAGTTCCATTTATGTTGCCATGGAACTCGTACGCAACGGTGACGCCAATGGTGTAGTCAGTGCTGGACACAGCGGTGCTACAATGAGTCTTGCGACCTTGCGTCTCGGTCGTTTAAAGCATGTATTACGTCCAGCATTAGTGACTTTAATGCCAACTAAAAATGGTAAGCGCAGTATTCTTATGGATGCAGGTGCCAATGTTGATTGCAAGCCGGAACATTTATTTCAATTTGGCATCATGGGCCATTCTTATGCAAAAGATATGTTAAAAATTGAGCATCCTCGCGTTGGCCTCCTTGCAAACGGTGAAGAAGACTCAAAAGGCAATGAAGTTACCAAAGAGACATTTACTCTCCTTAAGGGTACTGAAGGTTTTATCGGTAATGTTGAAGGCAATAATATTTTTGATTCTACCTGTGATGTCATTGTATGTGATGGATTTATAGGAAATTTGGTTCTTAAAGCATCTGAGGGTGTTGCCACAACCATCAGCTTTTTTATTAAGCAGTTTATCCGCAAATCTCCTTTTGCCATCACGGGTGCTTTGCTAATGCGTAAAGTCTTTGCCCGTTTGAAAAAAGAAATTGACTACGCTGAAATTGGAGGTGCTCCTTTGGTCGGCATCAAGGGGTGTGCAATTATCGGCCATGGAAAAAGCAACCCAAAAGCCATCAAGAATGCAATTTTTCAAGCCATAAATTACGTTAATACGGGCGTTAATGAACACATTGAAGCACGCTTGGAAACTCTAAATAAATAACCATTCACTATTCGCAAAAGGCCAATTATGTACGCTGCTCTTTGCTCCATAGGAGCTTATGTCCCCACTAAAATTCTGACTAATAATGATCTGGAAACGATGGTTGATACTACGGATGAGTGGATCTTTAAACGTACCGGAATCAAAGAACGTCATATAGCAGCAAAAGATGAAACAACCAGCGACATGGGTACTAATGCTGCAGAAATAGCGATTGAACGTTCCGGCCTTGAAAAATCACAAATTGACTTGATTATTTGTGCCACTATTTCACCTGATTATTTTTGTATGCCATCAACTGCAACCGTTATTGCTACAAAACTAGGACTTGAAAAAGTAACCGCTTTTGATATTTCAGCAGCGTGTACCGGTTTTGTGTATGCCCTCAGTATTGCAAAAGCTTTTATAGAATCGGGAATGAAAAAAAACGTCCTTATTATCGGTGCAGAAAAACTCAGTGCCATTACTGACTATACTGATCGTGGGACATGTATATTGTTCGGTGACGGTGCTGGGGCAGCTGTTATTAGCGCTACTGAAGATCAGTCAAAAGGGATCATTGACATTCACACGGGATCAGATGGCAGTTTTGCAGACCTGCTTATGACGCCAAACGGCGGAAGCGGTTCGGCTCATGATGAACTGGATCGTGAAGCCGCTAGCTGTTTTATGAAGATGAAAGGGAATGAAACGTTTAAAGTAGCCGTTAGAACACTGACCAATGACGTTATCGCTATTTTAAAAGAAAATAACCTTCCAGCATCTGATATTAAGCACTTCGTTCCACATCAAGCCAACTATCGTATTATTAAAGCGGTCGGTGACGCTTTAGAACTTCGCGATGAACAAGTTGTACTAACTGTAGAAAAATTCGGAAATACATCGGGAGCATCTATTCCTATGGCTATCAATGACATCTATGAGTCGGGCCGATTACAAGAGGGAGACTTAATGCTCTTGGACGCTTTTGGCGGCGGTTTGACATGGGGAAGCGCTATCGTCCCTTTTGCCGGTAAAGCTCACCACTAAATAACTCTCGCTACAATAGCAGATCTCTTAAAAGGTCTCCTATGATTTACTCCAACTCCCTCATCTATATTGAAGTTCACGACAGTGAAATTCCCTGGCTTAAGATTTTTACCCACGTACAGCATAAAGAATTCTCTGAATGTTCCCGCAATGAACGTATGATGATTTTTGATGTTCTAGATCTTATTGAACGAGAGATGTTGACCTATTTTAAACCCGAAAAAATAAACATCGCCTCTTTTGGAAACATGCTGCCACAAGTACATTGGCATATTATGGCACGATTTACAAATGACAGTTATTTTCCGGAGCCAATGTGGGGGGTTAAACAGAGAAGCGGGGAATTTAAAGTGGCTCCTATGGAGCCATTTATTGAAAAGCTAAAAGCGGTATTAACTTCTAGGCTTGCTGCTAGCTGAACGGTTTTGACCGCTAAAGCTTCGTGAACGGTCGCCACGGTCTGCGCCGCTACGATCACCGCTGCTAGCATTGCGATCGTTATTGCCGCGGTATCCACCGCCGCTGCCGCCACGATCTCCACCGCCAGCATTACGGTCGTTGTTGCCACGGTATCCGCCGCCACCGCTACGGTTCCCACGGTATCCACCGCCACGATTACCGCCACGATCATGACTGTTTGCAAGATTATGAAGAATTTTTTCCATACGCTCAGCAGAAATACCGATTTGATTTGGTCCTTGAACGATGTTACGCTCCATTAAAAGTGAGACTAATTTATAAGCAATTTGCTCTTGATCAAACTCTTCTTTCAGAACATCCAAAACTTTATGGGCAATATCATTCACATGCTGCTTTTCAATTTCAGCAACAAGACGGTTAATCTGTGCCTCTTTTACATCTAGCTTGCTTGGAATGTAAGCATGCTCCATCGTTGTTCCGACTTTGGATTTAATACGCTGAAGCTCTTTGAACTCGATCGGTGTTACCAAAGTAATCGCAACCCCTTTTTTACCCGCACGTCCTGTACGTCCGATACGGTGTACATAGCTCTCAGGATCAAAAGGAATGTGGTAGTTGAATACGTGCGTAATGTCATCAATGTGCAAACCGCGTGCCGCAACGTCTGTTGCAATCAATACATCAAATGCATCAGATTTAACACCCTTAATAACGCTCTCACGCTGACGCTGCTCCATGTCTCCATGAAGTCCTTTTGCAGAATAACCCGCTGCTGAAAGGACATTTGAAAGACGGTCAACTTCTTTTTTCGTACGACAAAAAACAACCGTTTTCTTTGCATCTTCAGCATCCATCAAACGGATGATCGCATCATCACGCTCTGATTCTTCGATAACGTAGTATTGTTGTGTAATATCCGTGTTCGTAGTCTCTTCACGAGTGATTGATGCGAAGAATGGATCAACTAGGATACGCTCTGCAAGTTTTTTGATAGGCATTGGCATTGTTGCTGAAAAAAGCAAAGTTTGACGCTCTGTTGGAAGATAGCTGAAAATTTCATTGATGTCATCTAAGAATCCCATATCCAGCATTTCATCCGCTTCGTCCAAAATAACCGTTGATGGAGCAAAACCTTTAAGCATGTTACGGCTAAGCATATCCAACAAACGACCAGGCGTTGCAATGATAACTTGTGCGCCGCGCTCGATTAGATCTACTTGACGGCTGTATGACGTACCGCCATAAATAGTAACCGTACGAACACCAAGGTGCTTTCCGTATTTAAAAATTTCATCACTTACTTGATTTGCAAGTTCACGCGTTGGTGTAACAATTAGAACTTCGATTCCACCCTTTAAATGCATTTTATTCAATGCAGGTAAACCGAACGCTGCTGTTTTACCTGTCCCTGTGTGTGCTTGACCTACAACGTCACGACCTTGCATAATAACCGGAATAACCATTGATTGAATAGGGCTTGGGACGGTAAAGCCTGCATGTGTAATGCTTTGCATAATTTCGCTGCGAAGACCAAAGTCCGCAAATGTTCCAAGATTTTCTTGGGT
>JAMCPS010000089.1 GCA_023379705.1 Campylobacterota bacterium | reverse complement strand
ATATAGGTGTTTTAGTGGGAAAATTGTAGCATTTTAAAGGTTTAAGACAGGTGAATTTAGGGGAATCTAGATGCTACTTTATGCAAGTATTTCAAGTTACTTTTAGAAAGTTCTTTCACAGTCTCTACATTCACTCGGTCATAAATTACTCAATTTGCATCAGGAAGGCAAAGAGGATGAAGTAGATGCTATGACCTCTGAATTACATGTATGCAGTGCAGAATTGATCGAAAAATTGCGTATATTGATTTCAGAAAAGTGTATGCATTAATATACCTAAAGCTAGTTATAATAGTAGATTTATAGTGGTCGCATTACAGCAAAATTGCTGTTTACGCGCAGCCGCACCCAGTCCCGCAGCTCTCATCTCCAAACTTATCGGTAGATTCAAGGGTCCACTCATCGGTAGAACCGCAACCGACATCACAGCTAACGCCAGTACTGCAACCAGAGACAGCCGTAGCATTGATAGCGACTCTGATTACAAAGTTGTCACCTTCGGCTTTTTGCGAATAGAACTTGTGCTTACCGCAGAACTCTTCATTCATTAGCTCAGCTAGAATATTTGCATACTTATAGGCTTCTTGCTGTGTATTGAATGTATTGCCGTTGGTGTATTCGCTTTTTTTAAAACATGCACATTCGTGCTCCATTAGTACTGCATACATAGAAGGATTTCCTTTTGATTGTTAAATCCTGAAGTATAGTTATTATAAGCAAAATAAGCACGCTTTTAAAAAAGTAATTGTTGTTTCTAAAAGTCTTTTTACTTTAGCAGAATAAATGTACTACTGACGATAGCATTATCTTGTTTCTTCGCTTTTCATCAAAAAGGCAGTTTCATTGAGCAATTCGATGATAGTATTTTTTTCTTTATCGGTTAATGATCCTGCACCTTCAAACAAGTCCATCTCTCGTAAAGCTTCTAGTATATGTCCTTTGGCTGCAACATAGGCACTTTTTGCCTGCGGACTCAATGCTTCTAATTTTACATGATTTTCTTTAGTCATCGTATGACTCCTATTTTCAAGATAACCTATTATGCCAAAATTATTAAAAAGAAAACATTTATTCTTTTATTACTTTTGATAGTGAGGAAAAATTTTGTTTTTAGGGGTGACTAACTATTTTCCCATCTCTTGGAGGTATTGTTTGTATTGAATTTTTTGCAATTTTTCTGATTTTTGCTCTACTTCATTTTTGAGTTTATTTTTATAGACTGCAATCTTTTTTCTAAGATCACTGTCGCTTGATCCAATAATTTGAACTGCTAAGATTCCTGCATTTTTTGCACCGTTGATCGCTACAGTGGCAACTGGAACACCGCCTGGCATTTGTACGATAGACAGCAGTGAATCCATTCCATCCAATGAAGAGGATCTGACAGGAACACCAATAACAGGCAGAACGGTTAGCGCAGCAACCATACCCGGTAAATGTGCTGCACCGCCAGCTCCGGCAATAATAACTTTTAAACCTCTCTCTTCAGCACTGAGGGAATATTCAAGCAATTTTTCTGGTGTTCTGTGAGCAGAGACAATATCAACTTCGTATTGAACTCCAAACTCTTCACACATTTCAACTGCAGCACGCATAACCGGTAAATCTGAGTCACTCCCCATAATAATTCCAACCAATGGTTTACTCATATTTTCTTGCTCCCTTTAATTTTTAAAACGTTTTTTGCTCTCATTGCTTTTTCCAATGCGCTATCAATATCATCATCCAATACGGTAATATGCCCCATTTTTCTAAAGGGCTTTGTAAAGCTTTTTCCGTAGAAGTGAAAAGACAATTCCGGAATCTCCAGCGCTTCATGGATCCCTTCAATAATAGGCTCTCCCTCGTAACCTTCTTCACCCAAAAGGTTTACCATGACCGAAGGAGAGAGCAATTTGGTTGAACCAAGAGGCAGATTGGTAACGGCTCGGATTATTTGTTCAAATTGTGAGGTGGCACATGCTTCAACGGTATAGTGCCCAGAGTTATGAGGTCTTGGAGCAATTTCGTTAACCAACACATCACCGCTTTTAGTCAAGAATAATTCAACACCAAAAATACCGACACCGTCAAGAACTTCAATGGATTTTACTGATATTTCTAGAACTTTTTTTTCAATCTCTTGAGAGATTTTAGCCGGAGCCATTACGATATCGCAAATGTTCACTCGATCATCAAAAAGCATCTCTACGACGGGGTAACATTGGATCTCGCCTTCTATGTTTCTAGCGACGATAACGGCTAATTCTTTATCAATATCAACGAGTTCTTCAATAAAGGATTCGGTTTTGATGCAGTTTTTAATATCTTCAGGCGTTTTAAGCATAAGGACACCCTTGCCATCATACCCTTCCATTTTTGTTTTTTGAATAACGGGAAACCCAAAACTGGCAAGATCTTCATCGGTCGCAACACTTTTGTATTTAGGTACCGGGATACCTCGTTCATCTAAAAGCTTTTTTTGTTCGTATTTATTTTGAATCAACTCCATTACGTAAGGAGATGGATGTATATTGTGTCCATTATCATAAAGCTTTTTTAAAATGGTTGTATCAACATGTTCTGTTTCAAACGTTGTCACATCGGTTTCTTGGACAAGCTGTTCCAATTTATCTTTATCATGAAAGCCACCCATGATGTGCTTATCAGAGACTTGAGCTGCAGGACAGTTAAAAGTGGGATCTAAAATCGTAACATGAAAGCCCATTTTTTTGGCTTTTTGAGACATGATTTTTCCTAATTGTCCGCCGCCTATAATGCCTAGTTTTAAATTAGAATAGTTAAAATTTTTATCCATTATGACTCTTTAGTGAATGTATATGGTATTTTAACCTAACAATGATGTTAACTGCATAAGCCTTTCATGCTACTACGAGAGTATAACCATGGCGTCGGTGATGATACATTTCCCCCTATATTTGATGACAAATGCACGAATCTCTTCTTTCATGGACAAGAAGACGCTTTCTTCGCAAGCAGTAAAGACATAAACGTTGCTAAATACATCAGTCACATCATCTGCAGTTTTTAGACCATGCCCTCCACGCCCTTCAATATCTCTAATGATGGTGTAGCCATTTATATTATGTTTTTTAAAAAGGCCTAATAATTTTTTTATGTAAACTGCTTCAATTACGAGTTCAACTTTTTTCATACTTTTCATATTTTCATCTCCATAATGTATTGATTATAAAATAGTATAGTGGTATTCCCAATGAAATATTAAAAGGGAAAGTAACAGCTAGACTCAAAGGTAAATAGATACCAGGGTTTGCTTGTGGGACTGAAAGCCTCATAGCTGCAGGAACCGCAATATACGATGCACTGGCACTTAAAAGCGCTAATAGGAATGCATCCCCTTTTGAAATCTCAAAAAAGTACGCGAAACTGGTTGCAATTAATGCATTTACCATTGGCATAATGATAGCAAAGGCAATTAGGAAGAATCCTACTTTTTTGAGTTCATGAATCTTTCTAGCGGCAACAAGCCCCATATCCAAAAGGAAAAATGCAAGGAAACCTTTGAACAACGTTCCAAATAGGGGTTCCATGGTATGCCATCCCTTGTCTCCCGATAAAATTCCAATAATCAATGCTCCAATCAATAAGAATACCGAAGGATTTAAAAAAGCTTCTCTTAGGATCTCTTTCCACTCAGTTTTTTCTTCGCCATCACTATTGGAACCCTTGGCAAACAATGCTGCAAATACAAGCCCTATAACGATTGCAGGAGACTCCATCAGGGCCATCGAAGCTACCATGAAACCGCCGTGTTCTACACCTACTGTTTGAAGATAGGTAATTCCAGTTATAAAGGTAACAGCACTTACTGAACCAAAAGAAGCTGCAATTGCAATAGAGTTATAAACATCCACTTTTGTTTTTAAAATGAAGAAACTGTAAATAGGGACAAGCAAAGCCATACATACAGCAAGAAGCAGGGCTTTAAAAATATACAGACTCAATCCGCTTTGCGAGAGTTCATATCCACCATGTAAGCCAATGGCCATAAGCAAGTACAATGAAAAAAGTTTAGGCAGCGGCTGTGGTATTGATAAATCAGATTTTAAAAACACAGCGAGCATCCCTAGAAAAAAGAATAAGACAGGGGGGTTCGTAATGTTTTGCAGTATAAGATTGATATCCATTTTTATAACTCCGTGATTGGTTAGTTTAATGGATAGTAACAAAATGGCTCTTTAGAATCTGCTGTGCGTTCAAGCTAGTTTCTGAAATTCCATTTTCATTTATTTTAAAATGATTCTTCTAATAATATTTGTGTATAGTTTTGAATTAAAAGTATTCACATTTTTGGAGAATTTAATGAAAGATTTTGACAAGCAACATATATTGCATCCTTATGCTCCATCCACTCCAGTAGCAGATATGGAGCTTGTAATATCTGCCAGCGGTGTTTACCTTGAACTTGACAATGGCCAGAAAATCATTGATGGGATGAGCTCTTGGTGGTCTGTTATTCACGGCTATAATGTCCCTGAACTCAATACTGCGGCAATGGAACAACTCTCAAAGATGAGTCATGTAATGTTTGGCGGTTTGACGCATGAACCGGCAATCAAACTTGCCCAAACACTGCTGGAGATTACGGATGAGAGCCTTGAATATATCTTCTTCAGTGATTCGGGGAGTGTCAGTGTCGAAGTGGCTTTGAAAATGGCATTTCAGTATTGGAATTCGCAAGGAAATAAGCAAAAAAATAAAATATTGGCATTTAGCAAGGGGTATCATGGGGATACTTTTGGTGCTATGAGTGTGTGCGATCCGATCACGGGGATGCACAGCGCCTTTGAAGGAGTTCTTCATAAAAATATATTTGCGCAGGCACCTGCATGTGGATTTGGCGAGCCGTGGGACGAACGCTATATCCATGATTTCAAAACCAAACTGGAAGAAAATCATACGCAGATAGCCGCAGTCATTCTTGAACCTATCGTGCAAGGTGCTGGCGGTATGAGAATGTATTCGCCAGAGTTTTTAAAAAGAGTAAGAGAACTCTGTACCCAGTATGAAATATTGCTAATACTTGATGAGATTGCGACCGGTTTTGGACGTACGGGAAAACTGTTCGCATATGAATATGCTGATGTAGCTCCGGATATTTTGTGTATTGGCAAGGCGCTGACAGGGGGATATATGTCACTGGCAGCAACTCTTACGAGCAAGAAAGTGATGCAGGGGGTGGAAGCCAATGGCAATGTGCTGATGCATGGACCGACATTTATGGCAAATCCTCTAGCGTGTGCCGTTGCCAATGCATCTTTAACATTGTTATTAAATTCACCATGGGAAAAAAGAATACAAAACATTCAAATACAGTTAAACCAAGAACTGAGAAAATGTGAAGTACTTGAGATCGTCAAAGAGGTTCGCATACTTGGGGCGATCGGTGTGGTGGAGTTAAATGAAGCGGTTGATTTGGGCTTTATGACTCCGGCGTTTATACGAGAAGGGGTTTGGGTAAGACCCTTTTTAAATCTCGTCTATATTATGCCTCCGTTTGTCATAACCAAAGAGGAGTTGACTCACTTGACGAGTGCTATTTTCAATGTCGTGAAAGAGTATGAATATTACACGAAAAATGAAAAGAAAATCTGTGGCTAAATTCATTGAAAAAGTAATAGTGCCATAGTGAATTATAAATCCACTAGGCACCAATTTATTGTTTCATTCGCGCATAGTGGAATCAGTGTGTCTGAACCCAGTGCAATGTTGGGTGGCACTTTCCACGGTTTTTTTATCAGTGTTACGCTATCGCGGTTTCGCGGTAGACCGTAAAAATCAGGGCCAAAGAAACTGGCAAAGGACTCCAATTTGTCAAGTGCGCCAGCTTTCTCAAAGACTTCTGCGTACAATTCGATTGCCGCGTGCGCGGTGTAGATCCCCGCACAGCCACAAGAGGACTCTTTGGCCCCTCGTGGATGCGGTGCGCTGTCAGTACCTAGAAAAAACTTAGGGTTGCCACTGGTCGCTGCGGCAATTAACGCCTGGCGATGTGTCTCACGTTTTAGCACTGGTAGGCAATAGGCATGTGGACGGATACCACCTGAAAACATGGCATTGCGGTTGAATAACAAGTGATGCACTGTGATGGTTGCCGCCACGTTGTCCGGCGCCGAAGAGACAAACTCTACGGCTTCACGCGTGGTAATATGTTCTAGCACTACCTTAAGCCGTGGGAAACGCTTGATGATGTCACGAAGATGCCGCTCGATGAACACTGCTTCACGATCGAAGATGTCGATCTCGCCGTCTGTGACCTCACCGTGTAGCAGCAATGGGACTCCCGCTTCTTCCATAGCGGCAAATACTGCTTCGCAACGTGAAATATGAGTGACGCCGGATTGAGAGTTCGTTGTCGCACCGGCAGGATAATATTTCACGGC
>JAMCPS010000088.1 GCA_023379705.1 Campylobacterota bacterium | reverse complement strand
CCGTAAAGAGATTCATAATAAAATGTCCGATGATCACACCGATAATGGAGAGAAAACTGCCCAATAAGACAATTCCGGAAAGGGCGAAACTTTTGTAATAGATCACCATGAGTAAAAAGATCAGGACAAGCGCTGCAATAAACGCTCCTCCTAAATCTACAAAGGTATCGAGTGTGACCTTCATCTCGCCGTCCCATTTTAGATCATAGTGATGATGGCTCTTTTTATCGATCAGCTCTAGATCAAATAATCCTGTTTTATGGATCGTATACTCATCAGACAACTCTTCCAGTATCATTGTCCGTGCAGCCATCAGAGGGTAGACTTGCGATACCATATCGGTCTCTGCCACGACATTGGAAATCTCTCGCAGATCTTTGTGCATGATCATAGGATTGGATTGTACAGGTACGATGTCAATGACTTCTGTGATAGGTACCATCATTCCCATCGTATTCATGAGATTTAGGCTGGAAAGTTTCAGCGTAATGGCATCTTGTGAATGGGACGCAAATTTTTTATTTTCAGGTGTCAGAGTGAGGAAGATAGGGATTTGTTCATTTGCCTTTGAACTGTTTTTGACAGCGATAGGCATCCCCTCAAACGCCATATACAAAAATATCATTGACCTGTTTTACCGTAAGCCCCGACTGGATGATTTTGGCGCTGTTGGCGTGTACTTCGTATTTGGTCACGATTTCGTCTTGCATGACATCGACATCCACAAGCCCTTCTGTTTTTTTGAAAACTTCTTTTACCTGCTGACTCAGATGGCGTATTCCATTGGTATCTTCGCCATATATCTCTGCAACGACTGCCGCCATGGTAGGCGGACCTGCAGGAGGTTCGGTAAATTTGATACTGGTTTGTGGAATCAGGGTTTCGCATTCTCGGATGATCTTGGGGCGTAAACGTTGTACCATGCTGTAGGATGGTTCATCGCGATGATGTTTTTTAGTCAGATTGACGACGATTTCTGCAACGTTTTCAGAATTTTTAAAATGGGACCCTTTGATGAGCCCTGCAAAATCCAAAGGAGCCCCATTTCCTAAAAAGACTTCCGTGTCGATGACTTGGCTCTCTTTTTGCAGTATCCCAGTTACGCATTCTCCCACGCGGGACGTTTGTTCTATGGAACTTCCCAGAGGCAGGTCGAGGTAAATGCTGTAGGTATCGCTGTTTTTACCGGGAAGCATTTTGGCCAATACGATTTTAGAGGGGATAAGGGCAACCGCGATCACAAATGCGGCCAATGTCATCCAAAGGATCTGTTTTTTCTTTTTGGGTGTTTCGAGAACATTACGTAAATAATTTTCAAATTTTTGATACATCAGTGCACCTCGGAATCATGGTCAGGTTTTTTTAAAAGGCGTACGGCCAGATACGGAGTGAAGATATAGGCCACAAAAAGCGAAGCGATAAGCGCAACCGGAACATTAGCGGGGATAGGCTTCATAAACTGCCCCATCATCTGTCCGACAAATGCCATCGGAACCATGGTAAGGATGATCGCAAGTGTCGCAATGTTCGTAGGTGCGCCTATCTCATCGGTAGCTTGGATCATGAGTTGATCGATATCTTCATCCGCGGCGCCGGGGGCATGAAAGTGACGATGGATGTTTTCGATAACGATGATCGCGGCATCGACAAGCAATCCCAGACTGAGTAAAAAGGCAAAAAGGGTAATTCGGTTGATGGTCTGTCCTGTGAGATAGGCCACAAACAAAGTTATGGCCAAGATGGCAGGAACCGTAAAGGTCACGATCAGAGATTCTCTCCATCCTAAAACCAGCGCCAGTAAAATCGCGATGATAACAATGGAGAGCAGGAGGTGAAAAACGAGTTCATTGACGGCTTCATTGGCGCGCTCTCCATCGTTTCGGGTGATAACGTAGTGGATACCCTCTTTTTTGAGTACTTCTTTATACTTTGACAGCTCCTCTTTGACATCATCGGCGATGATAACGGAATTGGCACCTTGGAGTTTTGATACGGTCAGAGTGACTTGATGGGCCAGAGGTGAAAAGGTACCGTCCGTTTTTCTCGTGCTAATCAGAGCGGATTTAAAGTTTTGGATGTCTTGCCCCTGCGTCACCGTTGCAATATCGCGTAAGTAGACAGAGGCACCCATGTTTTGGGAAACGATGATGTTTTTTACATCTTCGACATCTTCAATCGCATTTTTGACACCGATCATGACGATCTCATTGGACAGGGTTTTTCCCTTAATCTCAGGGACATTGTACGCCAATGACTGGACGCTTTGGACGATCTGACCCAGTGAGAGGTTATAGCCGCTTAGCCGCTCCATGTCCACCGTTACATTGTATTGGTGTCTCATGTCTCCTTTGAGGTTGGTTACGGCAACGTTAGGGAGTGCATTGATACGCTGTTGGATCTCTTTGACTCTATCGGCAAGAATGGTCGGGTCCATAGCGGGATCATTTGCGTAAAAAGCAACGGAGACGATGGGAATATCAATATCAATATCGAGAGGTTTGATGATTGGCTGCATCGCCCCTTTTGGCAGCAAATCCATGTTTTGCATGAGTTTATCGTAGATCTTGAGATTGGAATCCGATTTTGCCTCTCCGATGTAAAAAGCCGCATTGAATACCGCGACATTATCCATAGCGATGGAGTGGACGTGTTCAATCCCTTTGATCTCTTTGAGTTTTCGCTCCAGCGGTTTGATGATAACATTTTGGATCTCATGGCTAGTTGCACCGGGCAAAGCGATGATGACGGTTGATCCGCTGACGATCATTTGAGGATTTTCTTCACGCGGCATCAGCTCCAATGCCAAATACCCGATGACCAGTAAAAAAACGCCAAGAATCGTCGTAAGCGGATTCCGAATGAATGTTTTTGCGAGCTTCCCCGCTTA
>JAMCPS010000087.1 GCA_023379705.1 Campylobacterota bacterium | reverse complement strand
TTGGAAGCGACAAAAGCCAATACTTTAGCAACATAAACCTCAAACACAATGATGTCTTCATCTCAAGCCCATACATCCACCAAACCTCTGGAAAACCAAGCATATCGGTTGTTTACAGAGTTGAGGATACCTACTATGTGATGGACATCAATATGATATATCTTCTCGAAGATCTCAGGCTCATCGAGTACAATAGTGTGCATGAAAGAGTGATCAAGTTTGTTTATATTTTTGGTGCGAGCATACTGGGATTGATCTCATTCTTTCTTATTGGGTATGGAGCCTATATTTTGATTGCACTTATGCTGTCTTTGTCTGTAAACGATTTCTTGCATGATGTATTTAAGTCTATTGTCGCGGTTACTATCGGTCTGGCCATGTTTGATCTCTCTAGGCAGATTATGGAGAATGAAGTGCTTTTTAAATCGTTTCACAAAGAAGAAGACCGCGAGTTTAAAATGCTGGGCAAATTTTTGATCTCCATCATCATAGCACTTTCCATTGAGACGCTTATGGTTGTTTTTAAAATCGTTTTGGATGATTATAAAAATATGATCTCTGCCTTTTATCTTCTATTGGGAACAACCATTATGTTTGTTGGTTTGGCCTATTTCAAAAAAAGCATAGCCTATACTGAGGAAGTAGAAGAAGAGTAAATTCATAAAAAGTAGGAACGAGAAAGTAGTGGCACCATGTGTCACAGCAGTGTTGAATACATGCTATAATTATTCATTTAAAATAGGGGTATTGGAATGCAATCATTAACACTTAATTTTCAAAATTCACAAATATTTGACAAGTTTATGTGGTTGTTAGATCACTTTAAAAAAGACGGCGTAGAAGTTGTTTCTAAAGAAGATATTGATGATTTAAAGGCTTTAGCACAAACACGCGAGGAAAAAAGTATTCCTTTTGAGGACTATTTAAAAGATGCACATTGAGATACGCAAAAGCGCGATCAAAGATTTTCAAAAAATTAACGAACCATTCAAGAGTAAACTTCACGAAAAAATCATTTCCCTCAAAAACTTCCCGGATGTTTCCAATATCAAAAAATTAACTAATTTTGAACCTGCATATCGTTTGCGAGTTGGGGATTATAGAGTTTTATTTGATGTTATTGAGGATACGATTTATATCGGTCGGATATTGCATCGTCAAGAGAGTTATGATAGCTAAAAGCATTTAGTATCCGATCATTTCACCCTCAATATAATTGAGTGCTTCTTTCAATGCTTGCATCGCCGTTGTATTTTTCTCTTTTAGATTTTCAAAAGAGAGAGCTTTTAATTTTTCAAGATAGATGGTTAGTTTTTCTGCTTCGCTCATAATGGCTCCTTTTTTATTTATTGTACTTATTTTTTGTTAATCTAAAAGCAGTTCAAAAGACTATAATTCTTCTTTTGATGGAGACACTAGCGATGATAACCCCCAGTTTTTTTAATGATATCACTCCTATTATTATGCGTGATCCTTTGGCCCAAGTATTGGGAGCTGCAGAAAATGGAATAATAGAATATACCTACACCGATGTGGTAAAACTTGCAGGTCATGCATGTCCTACGGTAGCAGGTGCGTATTTGATGGTAGAAAAAGGGTTGAATGCTCTTTATGGAGAAGAGACCCCTTTACGCGGGGGTATCAAGGTTTTTATTAAAGGCAAACTGGGAGAGGGGGTCGTAGGCGTTATTTCCAATGTTGCTTCGATGATTACGGGTGCCACAGCCATAGGCGGTTTTCACGGGCTAGCGGGACATTTTGATCGACGTGATTTGCTTTTTTTCGTACCGAATATGGACGTGGATCTGATACTTGAACGTATTGATACCGGTGGGCGTGTAGAGCTTAGTTATGATCCCTCTTTTGTCACTACGGATGAGCGCATGGGCGAATTGCTTGTACGAATTGCTTCGGGCAGTGCAGATGTTGAGGATAGAGAGCTTTTTGGAAGCTTGTGGCAAGATCGAGTAAAACGTATACTAATAGACTGCAAAGATGATTCACGATTAGTAAAGTGTGAGGTAGTACAATGAAAATGCCTTCTTTGATGTATGGTACGGCATGGAAAAAAGAGCATACGGCTGATTTGGTTGTTCAGGCTGTTTTGAGCGGATTTCGAGGCATTGATACGGCTTGTCAGCCAAAACACTACAATGAACCGCTGGTGGGTGAAGCGCTAAAACGGCTTAGGACGCATGGGATTACAAGAGAAGAAGTGTTTGTCCAGACCAAATTTACTCCCCTCTCAGGACAAGATCCACAGCGTGTTCCCTATGATCCAAATAAGTCTTTAGAGGAACAGGTCGCGCACTCTTTTGACGTATCAAAACGTAACTTGGGCATCCAATATATAGATTCACTGGTATTGCATTCACCCCTTTTTCCGTATTCAAATCTCCGCAGTGTGTGGGGTGCAATGGAAAATATTTTTAACAGTGGCAGTGCAGGTCAGCTGGGCATTAGTAACTGTTATGATTTGGAACTCCTTAAACGGCTCTATGACGAGGCAGAGATTAAACCCTCAGTTGTCCAAAATCGTTTTTACAGTGAAAGCGGTTATGACATCGCTTTGCGGCAGTGGTGCAGTGAACATAATATTGTGTATCAGAGTTTTTGGAGCCTGACCGCCAATCCTCATCTTTTGGGAAGTAAAATTGTGGAGGATATGGCGGTTAGCTACTGTAAAACCCCTGCTCAAATCTTGTATCGTTATTTGAATCATGTAGGCATTGTTCCATTGATCGGATCAACGTCTCAAGAACATATGACGCAAGATTTAAAGATTTTTGAATTTGAGCTAAAAGTAGCAGAGATAGAGAGCATCACCCAGCTATTGGGGTGATAGCCCTAAAGCAGGGTAACTTGCAAGTTGCTGGACTGTTCTAGAGCCATTTGCGCACGTTCGATAATCATCGTAATGTCTTCTTTGTCGTTTTGAATCGTTGCCCCCATACGCATGCTGATCGTGTTCAAGCGTTCAAAAGGTTCTTGTCGCATAACCAATAGCAGTTTTTGGCTGAATGCTATGACATCTCCTGACGTATTGGCGAGGTAAGCGAGTAAGAAGACCTTTTTGTCCCACCGTACGAGCATATCGCTTTGACGGATACTGCTTTTGATGCTTGCCGTAAAATCACGTAAAAATTGTTCAGCTTCATCATTGGTAGACATCAATTCAATCATGGTGATCCCGATGGCTTTTTTATTAAAGTCTGCCGCATCATGAAAACTTTTTGACGTATGAATAAAATATTCTCTGTCATACGCGCCGCTTTCTTTGTCAATACTGACATCATTTTCAATCATGATACGCTTGATAAAGTCTTGCGAAATATCGGTAAAAGTGATGATTTCATAGTCACTTACGCAGTTGTCAACTCCTACGGAAAATGCATACGGTTCTGTTTTTGAGTTGAACATACTGACAATTCTATCATGCTCAGGCAGTTCCATTAGCGCAACAGTCCATTCATCGGGATTGTCTGTTTTGCCACTGTGAAAATAAGAACTATGAGGAACAAAACGATCATGCAAAGGACCGAATTCACGTAAAAATTCCTTGACAGAAGAAACACCCGCAAATTTTTGAAATGCTTTGTTAAAAAGAATAGGAGTGTGTTTATGCATCAAGACAACGAGGTCTTTTTGGGTATCGATTGCAGAGGCAAAGAGCCGACTCCACTCATTATTTTCTATTTCAGAAATTACAGTGTCTGATGAAAGGCTCATTCAAAACTCCCTTGTTCGTATGTCATCTAATCATAGCATATTGCACGTGAAATTTAATAACAACGCTTCTTTTTTGGCTTTTGTCATTTTTTTGATGGCTATTTCTCGTTTTAATGCGGCACTTTTACTCATTAATTGCTCATGGTATACGTTTACACAGGGGCGTCTGCTTCGCGTGTATTTTGCCCCTTTGTCGGAAGTGTTATGCTCGTGAATTCGTCGTTTTAGATCAGCAGTGATACCGGTATAGAGAGTTCCATCACTGCATCGCAGGAGATACAGGGTATAGGGAATTTCTACCGTATCCATGAGAATGATTTAATAAGAGGGAGTGGATTGATGATGCGGTTTCCAATTCATGTATTGACTTCTAAGCTGGGCAAGACTTTCTGAAAGTTTATAAATAGCTGTCGCATAATCAAAATGCTCATTGACTTTTGCATGATGTTCAATTTCAGCTGATGCGCTACTGATGGATAAATGGCGCAAGGATGCGGCACTTCCCTTTATCGTATGAGACTGTAAAACTATTTGTTCCATATTTTTTTGCAATAAAGCGGTTCTAAGGAGTTCGATTTGCCCAGATGCAATATCGAAAAACGCGTCATTGAGCTCAAAAAAAACTTCATCGGGCAGGTTAAACATCTCTCTCATTTCTATAAAACATTGATCGAAATAGGAGAGTTCTTTATTCATGGAAGGTTAATCTACTACTAAATTAGGTTTCGTTTCGATTAGATAATCTTCTAAATCGATGTCTTTGGTTTCCATTACAGGATTTAGGGCATGCAGGTTGTAGGGTCTTACACTTTCCTTTGATCCGGTTATGAGCGGATGCCATGATGGCAATGGAAGGTTATGATGACGCAAACGATAGGCACAGGTAATGGGCAGCCAGTCAAATTCACCGGCTCTTTTTGCGGTTAATGCGGTGCATCCAGGTACTTTGATATGACGATTTTCATAATCGCTGCATTGGCTTGCATTGATGTCATAGCAGTGACAGGCAACGCGAGTCATCAAGACGGGAGCATTGTCATCGTCTTCATCTTGAAGTTTATGTAAACAGCACAATCCGCATCCATCGCATAAAGCTTCCCACTCATCATGAGAGAGTTCGCCCAGTTGCTTCGTTTCCCAAAATTGAGTATCATTCTTTTTCATAATGAAAGTATAGCATTGAATGTCTTTGTATGGTAAATGAATACTACAATTTTATGACATCTGCAAATTAAATTTTAAATTACTAAGGAAACAATGTGAAACTTGCTGTTTATCTTCTGATTATTGCAGTTTTGGCGATGCTGTACAAAACATTTTATTACGATTATCAAAAAAAAGAGATTTCTGCTGAAGTAAATGCTACTGTTGAAAATCCTGAGGTCAGTAAACCCGAGCCCGAAGCTGTCAAAACAGTAGAGCCGATAAAAGACAATACAGTTGACGAAGCAAATAGAACCGGTTGGCAGAGCAGAAAAGGGATGCCTATTGATAGATTAGGGGACAGTATCGGTGATTCTTTAAAAGAGAAAATCAAAGTCGAATAGCATTATTTTTCTCGTGAGAGAAGAATTCCGCTCAATACGATCAAACTAGCTCCTGCAAGAATCATCGCAGTGGGCAAAACATCTCCCAAAACGATCCCAAACAGCGACGCGAACAGTACCACGGAGTAACTTACGGTACTCACCAATCCCGCTTTCGCATAAAAATAAGCATGCGTCATGAACAGCTGTCCGTATGCCGCTGCAAGTCCCATGAGAATAATCCAAAGCCAATCGTATCCGTGTGGCATTACAAAAGGGCTGAGGGCAAAGACAAAGTATTGCGAGGTGTAAAACTGCGCAGCGATCATGAGGATTCCGGGGATGAGAACCCCAAAAAACATGAAAGACAAGACGACCGT
>JAMCPS010000086.1 GCA_023379705.1 Campylobacterota bacterium | reverse complement strand
ACCATTCATTTTGGGTTGCCTCAGCTGATCTCATTTGGCTATCGTGTCAAAGAGCAACAATCACGTCACCGTTCTGAACTGAGTGACATCGTAACCTATATTTAAAAAGGAACCTAATGAACTCATTTACCTATTTCAACCCAACACGTATCGAATTCGGACGCGGTAAAGAAAACAACATCGGAGAAATGATCGCTGAACAAGGAATTAAACGTCTTCTTCTCGTCTACGGAACCGGTTCAATCAAAAAAAATGGCTTATACGACAGAGTTGTTCAGAGTCTCAAAACAGCGGGAATCGCTTTAGAAGAGTTAGATGGCGTGGTGAGTAATCCCCTCCTCTCCCGTGTCCAGGACGGAGTCGAAATGGTAAAATCGCATGATCTTCAAGCCGTTCTAGGTGTCGGCGGAGGGTCGGTCGTCGATTCGGCCAAAGCGATCGCGGCAGGAACACTGTACAGTGGAGACGTATGGGACTTTTTTATCCAAAAAGCCTCTATCACGGCTGCACTTCCTGTCTATGCAGTCATGACACTCGCAGCAACTGCCAGTGAGATGAACGGCAACTCGGTTGTGATGAACGATACCACCAAACAAAAATATTCGATTGCATCCGTACTTGTAAATCCAAAAATATCGGTCATCAATCCCGAACTGATGATGAGTGTCACCCCTGAGTATCTCGCCTATTCGGCTACAGATATCATCGCCCATACTATCGAAGTCTATTTTACAGCTACCGATCATCCCCATTTTCAGTCCCGATTGGTTGAGTCGATCATTAAAACTGTTATCGAAACGACTGAAATCCTTATTAAAGATCCACTCGATTATGACGCACGCGCTGAGTTTGCATGGGCTTCGACCCAAGCTCTTAACGGCTTGACAAGTTCAGGTACAGGAGGTGGGAGTTTCCCAAACCATATGATCGAACATGCCCTTTCCGCTCTCTTCAATATCGCCCATGGTGCAGGTTTAGCCATTGTTATTCCTGCATGGATGAAATGGTACAAAAGGCAAAATCCGGCTCAGTTTGAACGCTTTGCCAAAGAGGTTTTCGGTCTGAATACTGCGGATGAGGGAATCGCGGCATTGGAAAACTGGTTTAACTCTATCGGTGCACCGATTACCCTTTCAGAAGCAAATATTTCGCATGAGAGTATAAGTGACATTGCCGAAAATGCGCATGGGCTAGCAGTCTTGTGGGGAATGGGAGAAGAGTACTCTTCTAAAACGATCGCTACAATACTCCAAAACGCATAAATCCGGAGGAAATCGTTATGAGTTTATTACTTCAAGAAGGTGCTATTGGCGGCGTAACACTGAAAAACCGTATTGTTATGCCCCCCATGTGTATGTACCATGCCGAACATGACGGTCATCCCAATGCATTTCATACCCTCCATTATGGTTCCAAAGCACTGGGAGGAGTTGGGTTGATAATTGTCGAAGCCACCGCGATTGAACCGCGAGGGCGGATCAGTGAAAATGATTTGGGAATATGGTCAGATGAACATGTTTTAAGTCATCGCGAGTTAACGGCAATATGCCACAAAAACGGTGCCAAAATTGCACTGCAACTTGCCCATGCCGGACGAAAATGCGGGTGTGATTCTGAATCCCCTGTCGCTCCAAGTGCTATTGCTTTTTGTACCGAAGCACCTTATCGGATCCCCTCAGCGCTCACACTCGAAGAGATAGAGGAGATCAAAGACTCTTTTATACGTGCCGCATTACGTGCCAAAGAAGCGGGCTACGATATGGTCGAGATTCATGGAGCACACGGCTATCTGTTGTGCGAATTTCTCTCACCGCTTAGCAATCAACGCAATGACCGATATGGCGGAACATTCAAAAACCGATGTCGATTATTGGTGGAAGTGACCAAAGCGATAAAAGAAGCTACTAATCTTCCCATAATTGTACGTATTTCTGCGGAGGAATGGATGAATGAGGGTTGGAATATCGAAGACTCTATCACCCTTTCCAAAGCATTGAAAACAGCGGGAGCCGATATCATTCATGTCTCTGCCGGAGGGAATCAGGCAACCACCGAGACACAACCGCCGTTCGTTCCTCTGTATCAAGCAAATTATGCCAAACGAATCCGAAATGAAGGATCGATTCCGACCATCGCTGTAGGACTTATTACAACACCTTCTGAGGGCGAAGCGTTACTAATGGGAGAGGTCTGTGATTTTGTAGCGTATGGACGGGCATTATTGCGTAATCCAAATCTTGCTCTCGCAGCTGCTAAAGAGTTTCAAGAGACAGACAAAATTTCTGCGTCCTTTCGACAAGGGTTCTAAGCGACAGTAATTTTATCTCCGTAGAGGCGTTAGCGCTCGATGGTATAAAATCCCACTTAGTCTCTCCCCGAACGCTTTACAAAATCGAACATACTGATCATGTGGGTCCTCCCCGCGAAACTACAGGCTCATTTCTAGACTATGGAATGTTTATACAATCTATTATGCTTTTAAGGCTTGGCAACCTGCCCTCAAGCCGCTATTGCAGAATATCCTGATATTGTTCAAGATGTATTGAAAATCAACGATGAAAAAATACTCATTGCCGCAATGGCAATAGGGTATGAAGATAAAGAAGCCCTTATCAACAGTTATCGTACTCCTCGTATTGAACGAGAAACCTTTACAAAATATTTTATTTAACGATACTCTTACATCAATAGATAGAACTTGCTTATTTTACTAAATTTGTAGAAATCGTCATTATATTTGTACAAATTGCTATTCTTTAAAAGAATGAATCTATATATACTTTTCGAATAAAAATAATAAAGGATATATATGACATTTTCATATCACAACCCTACAGCGCTTCAGTTTGGTGAGGGACAGATTCAATCAATTACAAACTTAATTGATAAAGATCAAAAAGTATTAGTAGTCTATGGTGGTGGATCAATTAAAAAGAATGGTGTTTATGATCAGGTTGTAAAAGCTTTAGAAAATCACACTTGGATAGAGTTTTCAGGTGTTGAAGTCAATCCAACCATCGAGACTATGGACAAAGCAGTCAAGGTAGTAAAAGAAGAAAAGATAGACTTCGTACTCGCTGTTGGTGGCGGTTCCGTTATTGATGGCTGTAAATATCTAGTAGCAGCTTCACTTTATGATGGGGATGGCTGGGATTTCTTAGATGGAAGTAAAGAAGTTGAAAAAGCTCTGCCATTAGGTGTTATTTTAACATTACCGGCAACAGGATCAGAATCAAACAATTTGACCGTATTATCAAGAAAATCAACCGATGAGAAAAGAATGTATTTTTCAGATTTTTCTTACCCAAAATTTGCGGTTTTAGATCCAAGTTTTATGAGTACATTGAATGATAGACAGTTAGGAAATGGTTTAGTCGATGCTTTTGTACATACAAGTGAACAATATCTTACGTATCCAATACCTGCTTTAGTCAATGATGGTTATGCAGAAACATTATTTAGAGGTTTAGTGACTCTTGCCAACACTTGGGAAGATAGAAGAACGTTAGTATGGCAAGAAAACCTTATGCACATCGCCAATCAAGCATTGAACTTTCAAATTGGAGCCGGTGTTCCTCAGGACTGGTCTACACACTTGGTTGGTCATGAACTAACAGCATTCTATAACCTTGACCATGCACGATCTTTAGCCGTTGTTCAGCCACATCTTTTGAGAATAATGATGGACGATAAAAAAGAAAAAATTGCCAAAATGGGTGAAAATGTATTTGGTATCAAAAATGACAATGAAGCCGTTATTGTAGCTATAGAAACGTTATACAATAAAGTAGGCGTACCTACAAAATTAAGTGCTTATGAAATTGATGATAAAGTAATCTCAAACGTTACTAACGCTTTAGAAGCTAAGGGTTATACTGCTTTGGGAGAAAATGCAAACATTACACTTGATAAAGTTACAACTATTTTAACGATGTCAATGAAGTAAATAGCTTATTCAAGAGAGGGCTTTTCCTCTTTTGGAGAGTACCCAAAATAGTTTTTGAAATCTCTTGAAAACTGAGAGGGACTGTCATATCCCAGTTCATCTGCAGCCTGCGCCACTTGATACTGATGTTTGGATATCAGATCTTTTGCCTTATTTAATTTAATCTTTTTTATATATTGCAATGGGGTATGAGAAGTAACTTCTTTAAAATGGGTGTGAAAAGACGAAACGCTCATATCCTCACTTCTTGCTAAACTGGAAACATCTAAATTCTCACTGCAATTATCATGAATATACTTTAATGCACGTGCAATTTTGGCTTCATTATTTGTATGTAAAAATATTTTATGTAAAAAATTTGAATTCTCACCTACTGCTATTCTATAAAACAGCTCTTTTAAAATAGAAGTTCCTAATATTTTGGATTCCTCTTTGGACTCTAAAATGTTCAGCAGCTTTAAACAAAGTTCCTCGATATCGCTGGTGACTTTATCCGAGAAAATTCCAAGAGACTTTTTATTGCTTATGACAGGTTCTTTTGTTGAAATCAAATCAATAATTTCGTTCATGACTTTTTTATCTATTGATATAATCATACAAATAAAAGGTTCTTTTTCAGAGGCATAGGTTTCACACTCCAAAGGAAGCGTTGTTGGGACAACTAAATAGTTCTTTGAATCATATACTAAAGTATTCTCTGCCAAATGGCCTATTTTCTTGCCTTGTAAAACTACAATAAGGCAGAAGTCGTAGACCAAAGGAGTTCTTGGTTCATACGTTGTAGTTTTGAATATTTTAATTTCATCCAAAAAAGTATCATGTATCCCATCGTTTTTAAATAGTTTGTTTACTTGTAGTAAAATATTTTTATTCATTTTATCCCCGAGAATAGCTAATTACACATTTATACTTTAAATATTTTACCGTGGAAACGACCCATTATTGATGTCAATACAGGATCCATTGATATATTCAGGAGATTCCGTAGCAAGCCATAGAATGGTCTTGGCTACTTCCTGTGCTGTAGCAAAACGTTTACT
>JAMCPS010000085.1 GCA_023379705.1 Campylobacterota bacterium | reverse complement strand
GCGGTAGGATTGGCGATAGGTCCTTTATTTTTGGGTGAATGGGTCACAATCAAGCGATTGGAGTTTTTATTGCTCGCTGAAGCATTGGCTATTGGATTATGGGCTTGGGCTATGTCTGATTTTTATGCTTCACTCGCGGCATCGGTACTCGTTGGTTTTATAACAACAACGTTGTGGTCGTATACTTATACTCTGATACAAAAACATACACATTCTGATTATTACGGGCGGGTGGTAGCGTATAATGATATGATTTTTTTAACCGTAGGAGGGCTAGTTTCTCTTATGATCGGTTTATTGGTTAAATTGGCATGGACGCTTGAATCAATTACCCTGGTGCTGGGAGGTGCATTTGTCATCGCAGCTTTTTATTATCGATGGTTGCGTCAACATTATGAATTACAGGAGATTGGGATATGACACAAAAAATGTATGTGTATGAGGGAGGAGAAATTGATTTATCTCTTGTAACTCGTTTGTACCCTGCCGCATTGATCAGCGCTGGAGGAGAGAGTGCACAGGTTTCGTTGGAATGGGCGGAGATGAAAAAAGAGCAGGTGACACTTGAGACGTATGTTCTGATCTGCGATTTTGATCCTGTGGGTGAAGTTCCCGTTAATCGTGTGGAGATACGCTTTGATACAAAAGAAGAGCTGTTTAGTGCGATGAATGATATCGCCTCTCTTGTGAGGTCTTAATTGATTTTGCAAATACTACTTTTGGTATAATCAGCGCATAAGAGGTGAGGTTATGGATCATTATTTGATGAACAATCCGTTATGCGCTGTGTATATTGCTGAAGATGTCGATGGAATTTGTGCAGGGTTTACGACAATAGGGGCATTAGGGATAAGTGGCTGGGTGTGTGAAATCACATCCGACGTTACACATCCTTATGCGACAATTGATAAAATATTACATCTGCTTTTCGTAGCTTCCGCTAAAAAAATTGTTGTCGGAGCATCTTCGAGTGCTTTGCATGAAACGCTTAAGCATCATTTTGAATCATTTGAAGTCGTGTTTGAATCTACGCAGTTAGCACCCCATCAGCAAAACGAGCTTTTTGAGTCTGTATTTGCATTGCGTTCTCTTTTAAATCCCATCGATCATCTAAGTCTTGAGAAGTCTCCTAATGCAACTATGGCTTTGGGTTTACTGTCCATGCATGTTAGCGATAGCAGTTTACTCCCCTTTGTTGCTCCAACTGTATTACGTATGGACGGGTTGCTGCAAATGGGAAACAATCCTCTCGAACAGCTGGAAATGGTATCGCATGATGAGCGGGAAGCGAATATTGCCAAACTGTTTTTAAAGATGCGAACTTTTGAGGGAAGACAGCTCGGACGCTTCCGATTTGGCTTGCCGATTGTAGATATCAGTGAACTTAACGGACGGTATGAGCTTGTAGAAAAACTGCGTTCACATTGTGATTTTTTGGATCAAGAGTTGGCTCTCTTGCCAAATATATCTCAATCATGGTCTATCGTACGGCTTCATAAGTTCTGGGATAAGGAAGCTCAAAAATTATGTGAGGGACTGGAGCGCTTAGCCGTAATAGATGAGTATTTTGTGAAGCATAATGTCGATGTACAGCTTATTGGGGCGTCGGTTATTCGGGATTGGTCTTGCGAGTTTCGCAATAACTATAATCGAGAACAGTGGCTTAGAGAACAGAATTCTTTTGTCAGTTCACTTCTTTTATGGATGGCGCAAATTGATGTTGCGGTCACATCCGCGATGGTGGCCAAACGGCATGGACTTTGCCGTCCAACTTTAGTCAAAACGTGTAAGGATGAATCGTTTATACAGGTGATGGGATTGCGTCATCTGCTCGTTGAGGCTCAAGGAAGCGAGTATGTTCCCAATGATATTGTTATGGGTAATCGCGATTATTTGGATATGCCCTATCCAGATACGGTGATGCTCAATCCCAGAGTGCACGATGGGGCGGATATAAACGGGGTACTGTTGTACGGGATTAATTCCAGCGGGAAATCCTCATTGATGAAAAGTATCGGTATCGCGGTTGTTTTAGCACAAGGCGGGTTTTTCGTGCCTGCTAAAGTGATGAAATTTTCTCCTTTTGAAGCGTTGTTCACTCGTATCCTCTCTCGTGACAATGTGGTTAAATCGCTTTCAACCTTTGGGGTAGAGATGCTCGAACTCAACAGCATTTTTCACAAAGTTACCCCTAAAACATTGGTATTAGGGGATGAGATCAGTCATGGAACGGAAACGCTTTCTGCGGTGGCGATTGTTGCCAGTACGGTTTTGGAACTCGCATATAAGAAACCATTATTTATTTTAACGACCCATTTGCATCAACTCTCCATCGTGCAAGAACTTACACAGCTGCGCAATGTAGTAAATCTGCATCTAAGTGTCCATTATGATGAGCAAAGTGATCGTTTGGTTTATGATCGTGTGTTGCGTGCAGGGCGAGGCAGCAGTGTGTATGGATTGGAGTTCGCCGAGTCTTTGCACATGCATGAGGGCTTTTTGATCAACGCCAAACGTATCAGAGAAAATTTGGCGTCAGAATTTGAGGGACTTGAACTTCGGCAACAGCTTAAATCTCCGAAGGCAAAATCAATGTACGTGAGATTATAATTCGCGATCATGATTATTATAGAGGAAATCCATTGACCGTTATCGAACTTTTTAAACAATTTATCGAATCCAAAAGCCAGACTCCCGATGATGGAGGGATGCTTGATTTTATTGAGCACTATCTGACCGGATTTACGGCGATTCGTATTGACAAAGAAGGGGTTAAAAATCTTTTTGCCTATCGCCGTTTTGGCGAGGGTCCCCATTTGTGTTTTGCGGGCCATGTGGATGTTGTCCCTGCAGGGGATGGTTGGACGACTGATCCCTATACCGCCACTGAGATTGACGGATACATCTATGGACGCGGTGCACAGGATATGAAAAGCGGTCTAAGTGCGTTTACTCAAGCGCTCAAAGATGCCGACCATTTTAACGGAACCCTCTCGATTTTATTGACATCAGATGAAGAAGGTCCGGGAAAATTTGGAACGGTTGAAGTCTTGGCGTATCTTAAAGAGCATCATCTCTTACCCGATGCGGTTGTGGTGTCGGAACCGACCTGTGAAAAGACGTTTGGTGATGCGATCAAAGTAGGACGACGCGGTTCGATCAATGGTGTGTTAGAGTTACACGGAAAGCAGGGGCATGCGGCGTACCCTGAAAAAGCGATCAATCCGATCCATCAAATTGCAGAGGTTTTACCAAAAGTAGCCGGTGCGTTTTTAGATGATGGAGACGAATATTTTGCTCCAAGTCAACTCGTGGTGACCGATATACGTTCGGGGATTGAGACGACCAATGTTTCTCCCGGAAAACTCAAAATGATGTTCAATGTCCGCAATTCGACCAAAACAGATAAAGTAACCATCGAAGCGTTTATCGCACAGCATTTTGCCGGACTTGATTACACATTGACGCTTGATCAGTCCGCGACACCATTTGTTACCGATGCCGCAACACGAATTGTTAAAATTCTTAGTGACTCAATACAGGATGTATGCAATATAACGCCTAAACACTCTACGGCAGGTGGAACATCGGATGCCCGTTTTGTAGCAGCCCATGGAATTGACGTGATTGAGTTTGGCGTCATTAACGATACGATCCATGCACCCAATGAACGAACATCCATTCGTGAAGTAGAGCAACTGCACCGTGTGTTCAGTCGTCTTATTGCGCAATTTTGATAGAATATAAATGAAAAAAAAGGATACGTTATGAAAAAAATATTTATTTTACTGATGCTTTCTATTGGTGTGTTTGGTGCAGAAATTGCT
This sequence comes from Campylobacterota bacterium, assembly GCA_023379705.1. GTDB lineage: Bacteria > Campylobacterota > Campylobacteria > Campylobacterales > Sulfurimonadaceae > Sulfuricurvum. Next base: position 521 of record JAMCPS010000085.1, on the reverse strand, counting down.
TGGAACAGTTCGTATGATACGGCACTCGCAAAGGCTAAAAAAGAGTCTAAGCCATTGATGGTTTTAATTACGACTGAACAGTGCCGATGGTGTCGAAAATTAGAAAGTACAACGCTTAAAGATAAAGAGATCATTTCACGAATCAATACTAAATTTCAAGCGGTCAATGTGATAAAAGATAAAAGTATTTATCCCAAGAACCTAACAGCGAAAATGGTTCCTACGAGTTATTTTATCGATCCGTCCACTGAAAAAGTGATTTACTCTATTCCAGGTTACTGGGACAGCGAAGATTATAATTCCGTTTTAGATGAAGCTTTGCGTAAATACAAAAAATAAAGGATTTCCATGATGACAATAGTACAAACTCCCGATGCCCCTGCGGCAATAGGTCCATATTCTCAAGCGATGATTGCAAACGGTATGGTATTTACCTCAGGGCAGATTGCTCTGACTCCTGAGGGGATAATGCTCACAGGCGATGTTAAAGAGCAATGTGTTCAAGTGTTGTCCAATCTCAA
>JAMCPS010000084.1 GCA_023379705.1 Campylobacterota bacterium | reverse complement strand
GAGTATTCCTTGTATAAGTGAATGGATGTATGTTTATATGGGCACTATAAAAATAACGTTGTTGCACTTGATTGTTGAATGGGCGGGGTTAAAGTTCATTGTATTTGAAGGGTTATGTATGGTGACTCCAAGGGGATTTGAACCCCTGTGACCAGGATGAAAACCTGGGATCCTAACCGTTAGATGATGGAGCCACTTAAAAAGTGAATGCGGTTTTAAAGGAAGGATCAATTCCTGAGCCGAAATTATAGTGAAAAAAAACTAAAACAAAACTAAAACCTGTAAAAAAATTACAGATTTTAGCGATAGAGCAGGGGAGAGAAATTAATCGTTATAAAACGAGCGCAATGCACGGATAATAACGGCATTTTTTGAGATGCTTTCAGCTTTCGCATTGTCATCTACTAATTCATAAACATCAAGAGGCAATGAGATAGAGAACGTTTTGGTTTCAATTTTTTTGCGTTTAGCGATCATTGCAGTAATGTTTTGAAGCATTTCAAGAATCTTTTTCGTATCGATAGGTTTTTGGATGAAGCTGTTAACACCTACTTCAATTGATTCTGAAATCTTTTGAATATCATTACTCGCAGAGATAACAATGATGATTTGTGAAGGATTGATTGAGCGGATACGACGTGCAAGTTCGATCCCATCGATTTCAGGCATGACGATATCAACAAAGACGATATCCGGATTGACTTTTTCATACATACGTAATGCTTCAGCACCGTTGTAAGCCGATGTGACATCAGCAAAAAAGTTTTTAAATGTAGAACTCAAAAGATCGTTGGCTACTACTTCATCTTCTACGATCATTGCGGTAAGTTTTTTAGTTTGCTCAGTTAACTGAATTAAATCAACATTTGACATAGATATTCTCCCGAAGTTGTGTTATATTGTGGAATTATATAACACAACTATAATTAACAGCTTAAAGAAAACAAATTAAGTTAAGAGAATTTATATTGTTAGATGTATTATTAAGAGTTATTGATATTGTTTGAATTGTTCCAGCCACTCAAGATTGTCTTGATTGGTGTTTTCTTGCTGTTTGAGCAGTGAACTGATGATGCTCAGCAAAGTGTCTCGATCCATAAATTCTAAAAGTGCAGGGTTAATGGATGTTGGGGAAAGCCCTTCATAACGGTTGAGGAGATTTTGTATATCGTTTATAAGTTGTTGCTTCGTTGATTCCATCTTGAAAGTATAACTTATTATAAGGTATTTTTTATATGGTTAACATAATATATATTCTATTGAAAAGGTTCATCATGTACGCCCTAAACAGCTTAAACACTGACATCAAAAACAATAGTCTTAGCAAAAGAACTGAGTTTCTTAAAATCTTTTTAACTCCATCCCTTTTAAAGGTTTTCGAGCTTAAAGAGAAAAAAGTTAATTCGTTTTTTTCAGAAAATAACCTTTCTTACAATCAAGGTGAGTTTTTCAGAGTCCTTATTTTAAATTTGGATGATGAGGCTTTAATGTCAATCCTTTGCAAAATGTACGCTTCGGATTGTACCCCCCTATTCTACAGGACTAAATCAAAATGACAGCAAACGAAAAAATACTAAAAGCTATAGGAGTGTGTATCCGCCCACTGTACCACTTATAATTCTCTAAAAAATCCCTAAAATACGTATTTTAAAGTCAAAAAAAGAAAAATAGATTTCAAACTGATTTAGCCTTGAAATCCGAAGAGTTTGTACAAAATAGGTTTTATTTTTGACTATGTTGAGCAGGTGAAAATTGATAATAAATCAAACAGTCTCAACCAAAATGGGTTTACTGTTCATGAGGTTAGCTGATTTTTTTTGAATGGCAATAGCTGGTGGTTCTTCTCCTAGACGCTGTTTATTTAAGATTTTATCGCGTTGATAAAAAATGGTAGGTCGGCAAATTTAGCATCGATATAATGGATGATTTGAGAGGATGGGTAAATTTCCCGCAAACAACATTGCTATTAAACTCAAAAATCTGATAACAGCGCAATTTTGGTTTAATATGATATGTTCATGCAGTGAGGGGACTCCTCTAAAAGAAAAGTTGTGCTCGATTTTATACATTTCAGCCGGGACATGATAAATTGAATCAACAAAAGGGTTTTCGTGCCATATAATGTTCATACAATTAATCCTTTACTTAACGTGAAATAATAAAGTACATAGGGCTTCAGTGTCTTGTATAATTCCGTCAATATAAAAAAATTATTCTCTAACTCCATCAAACTCTTATTTAAAACTCAATTTTATCTATCATAATCGTACATTTTTACATAGTATTCATAAGCCATACGTCCCGAATCAAATGCAGGAATCACATCGGACATCGCTGTTTTCATTATCTGAGTCCACTGTTCAGGTTTATTATAATACATAGGGATAATTTCATTTTCCAAAATATCCATCATATTTTTATTGTCTTCATAATCTTGTATTTCTATGGGGGTACTGTGATCGATTGAGGGTATTGTAAACGAATTGATCCCATGTTTTGCAAATTCCGGATGCCATCCGTCATTGGTCGAAAAATGGATCGAACCGTTCATGCTGGCACTCATACCGCTCGTACCACTTGCTTCGCGTGAAACACGTGGGGTGTTCAACCATACATCGGACCCTTTTTTAAGCATTCGTGAAAGCTCCAACTCGTATCCAACCAGTACGGCCATATTTTTGAGTCCATAGCTGATGTGAATCAATTCATTGAATACATTAACAGCGTTCGTGTCAAAGGGATATGGTTTCCCTGCCCAAATAACCTGAATCGGATGCTCAGTACGCTCCAAAAGGCGCTTAAATCGTGCAAAATCATGCTTCAGTAATCCCGGACGTTTGTATTCAGCAAAACGGCGAGCCCAGACAATCGTTAAAATATCAGGACTAAACATCTTTCCTGTCTGATCCGCAACAATGTTAAATAATGAACGCTTAAGATGTTTTTTACGTCCGATAAGAGCATAATCTTCGTGTTCATCGAGCGAAGATGTCATCTCTTTATCACACCAAAAACGGCGATTCTGCGCATTTGTGATGGAAATTATTTCCGATTTTCCTTCACAGTTTTCCCACATACGGTTTGCTACTTCTCCATGTATTTTAGATACGGCATTGGTGATTTTAGTTGATCTCAATGCCCCGACCGTCAGATTAAAATTTTCCTCATCTTTCATCTTCATAATAGAACGTACAGTATCCATATTTAACCCATTAAAAAAACCAAATTTATGCAGCAAATGAATTTCATGCTGTTCATTTCCTGCATCTTCAGGGGTATGAGTGGTAAACACAACTCGTTTTTTTACTTCATCCATATTCTTAAATTTGGCATACAGCTCATAAACCAATGGTAATGCATGTCCTTCATTCATATGATAGACATCAATTTTTTGCTTCAACGCTTCTAAAACTTTTACCCCACCAATCCCCAAAACAATCTCTTGAGAAATGCGTGTCTCTTCGTTGGCATCATAGAGTTTATGGGTGATTGTCCGTGCCAAGAAGTCATTTTCATGGATGTCGGTCGAGAGTAAAATCATCGGTGCAGAACTAAATACATTGGGGGAAAGATAAAAAGCTTTGATGTGAACATTTTGAGAATGTATCTTTATGGTTGTTTGGATACCAAGATCTTCTAAAAAATAGTAATATTTTCGTATAAATTCTGCATTTAAACTGTGATTTTCATGGCGCATTTGGTCATAGTAACCATAACTCCATAAAATACCAACACCGACAACATTTTGTTTAAGATCATAGGAACTTCTCATATGAGATCCTGCTAAAAATCCCAAACCGCCAGAGTAAATTTTTAACGCCTGATGTATCGCAAATTCCATCGAAAAATAAGCAACGCTTGTCGTATATTTAGGATCAAACTCATAATCATGAAATATCATTTCTTCTCCGATTAAATAAAATTGTATTATTCTTTAATTCTATCCATTTTGACTTTATTTTAATCATACAGTGTCTCTATTCCTACCTTTATGTATGATAAAATCATGTTATATTAACAAGAAGGTCAATCATGAGCATGCATCCAAATGCCGGTAAACAAGTGCCTAAAAATCTTTTAACGAACATTCCTCAGTTGATTTCATCTTATTATATTCAAAAACCTAATCCAAAGAACTCTAACGAACGTGTCAGTTTCGGAACATCAGGTCACCGCGGTTCTTCACTCAATAATAGTTTTAATGAAATTCATATTTTTGCTGTCACACAAGCGGTCTGCGATTATCGAAAAAAAGCGGGGATTACCGGAATATTATTTATGGGAATCGATACTCATGCACTATCATATCCGGCGCAACTAAGTGCATTGCAAGTACTTGCCGCCAACGGTGTTGATGTGCGAATTGCTAAAAATAACGGCTATACACCAACACCGGTCATCTCTCATGCCATTTTGACACACAATGCCAACGCTGCAGTGCAATGTGATGGGATCGTCATTACCCCATCGCACAACCCACCAAGTGATGGCGGGTTTAAATACAACCCGCCTCACGGAGGTCCTGCCGATACCGATGTCACGGACTGGATTCAAGCACGAGCAAATATGATTATCGAAGATGAGATGGTCGATCTGCACAAATTCACCCCAAAAGAAGCACTAAATGCAAATAATATTAAAGAATATGATTATATTGGCCCTTACGTAGAAGATCTGCAAAACGTCATTGATATGCAGAGTATTGCCAAATCAGGGATCCGTATCGGTGCTGATGCAATGGGCGGTGCAGGAATGGCTTATTACAAAGCCATCAAAGAGCACTATGGGCTCAATATGGATATTTTCAATGACACCTTAGATTCAACTTTCTCCTTTATGCACTGCGATAAAGATGGCCAAGTACGTATGGATTGTTCATCACCCTATGCGATGGCTGGGCTCGTAGCGCTCAAAGAAAATTACGATATCGCCTTTGGCAATGACACCGATTTTGACCGACACGGAATCGTTACCAAAAGTGTCGGACTCATTAATCCAAACCATTACCTCAGTGTTGCCATCGATTATCTAGCTCAAAACCGCCCGCAGTGGAAAAGTGAACTTGGAATCGGTAAAACACTGGTCAGCAGCTCCATGATCGATCGCGTAGCAAATGCGCTAGAGAGAAAAGTGATCGAAGTACCGGTTGGGTTTAAATGGTTTGTTGATGGGCTCACAAAGGGTGAGATATTTTTCGGTGGTGAAGAAAGTGCGGGTGCCAGTTTTTTGCGCAAAGACGGCAGTGTTTGGAGCACAGACAAAGACGGTATTATTTTAGCCCTGCTTTCAGCCGAGATTCTTGCTGTTACGAAGCGTGACCCTGGAGAATATTATCAAGAACTGACTCAAAAATTTGGAACACCGGCGTATGCACGCATCGATGCCCCTGCGACGAGTGAACAATGCGCTATTCTCAAAAATCTATCTGTAGAAAACATTAAAGAGCAATCGCTTGCCGGAGAACCAATCGAGGCCATTTTAACCAATGCACCAGGCAATGGTGCTGCTATAGGTGGACTAAAAGTTGTGGCTAAAAACGGCTGGTTTGCTCTGCGGCCATCAGGCACAGAACCCATCTATAAAATCTATGCCGAAAGTTTTATCGGTGAAGAGCATCTTAAACAGATTCAACAAGAGGCTCAATCCATTGTGAAGAGACTCTTTTAAGATAAAGAACTCCAAGAGGTGGCAGCGTAAGTGTTAGCGAATAATCACGACCATGTGTCTGCTCTTTTGTGGTTTTTATGACTCCCGTATTGCCAATATTCCACCCTTCATAATACATCGATTGAGAATTGAAAATTTCCTCATATTCACCCTCGTACGGAACACCGAATCGATAAGAACTGCGGGTTTCATCTGAAAAGTTACACAAAACATAAATGTTCTCTTTTGGATTATCACTTTTACGGATAAAACTGATGCAGTTATGGCTGTAGTCACCATCATCGATCCACTCAAAGCCGTCGCGCTTCTCGTCGTATTGATGCAAAGCACGCTGTGTTCGATACAGATGATTCAAATCGCAGACCATTTTTTGCAACCCCGAGTGCAGAGGAAACTCAGTCAAATGCCAATCAAGAGAGCGTTCAAAATTCCACTCTGCATATTGGGCAAACTCTCCTCCCATAAAGAGAAGTTTTTTACCGGGGTGTGCCATCATATAGGCATATAACGTCCTTAGATGCGCAAATTTCTGATTGGTGTCACCCGGCATTTTATTGATAAGCGATCCTTTCATGTGGACTACCTCATCATGACTCAACGGGAGCATAAAATTTTCATCATAAGCGTACCACATACTAAAGGTGAGCTGTTGGTGATGGTGCTGGCGGTAGATAGGATCATAACTCATGTATTTGAGTGAATCGTGCATCCATCCCATGTTCCATTTAAATCCAAAACCTAACCCTCCGACATCTACGGGCCGTGTCACCATCGGATAAGCAGTCGATTCTTCTGCGATTACCAGTATGTCCGAAAACTCACCATAAAGGCTGACGTTGAGTTTTTTCAAAAATTCTACCGATTCGAGATTGATGTCTCCACCATGTACATTGGGAATCCATTCCCCTTCTTTGCGTGCATAATTGAGATAAAGCATCGACGCAACCGCATCGACACGAATACCGTCGATGTGATATTTATCACACCAAAACATCGCAGAGCTGATCAAAAATGACTGCACTTCGTTGCGACCGTAGTTAAAGATGATGCTTCCCCATTCCGGATGAAATCCCTGACGCGGATCCTCATGCTCATACAATGCCGTTCCGTCAAAATTGATCAGCCCGTGCATATCCACAGCAAAGTGCGATGGAACCCAATCCATAATCACTCCGATTCCGTTTTGGTGGAGAGTGTCGATGAGATACATCAAATCTTGTGGTGCACCAAATCGTGCCGTAGCCGCGAAATAGCCGACTACCTGATACCCCCATGAGCCATAGTAAGGATACTCGGTAAGGGGCATAAATTCCACATGGGTATAGTTCATCTCTACTAAGTAATCAACCAGTTCCGTGGCAAGCTCACGATACGAAAGATATTCATCACCCTCTTGGACCTTTCTGCGCCACGACCCCACATGCATCTCATAAACACTGATAGGAGCGTCATGAGCATTAATCATATGTCGTTTTGCCATCCAGGCGCTATCGTCCCATTTATACCCTTCCAAGTTCCATACACGTGATGCCGATTTTGGAGGCTCTTCGGCATAAAATCCGAACGGATCACTTTTGTCATGGACGATGTTGTGAAATTTTGAGACAATGTGATATTTGTAGGTAATTCCCTCAGGTACCCCTTCGATAAATCCTTCCCATATTCCTGAATCATCGTTGCGCATCAGAAGCGGATGAGAATCGACACAATAATCATTAAAATCTCCACGAACACTTGCGCTTTGAGCATTTGGTGCCCAAACGGCAAAGTAGATCCCCGTTTGACCGTTATGATGAACGATAGGATGCGAACCAAATTTCTCATAGAGCTTTGCGTGCGTTCCTTGCTTAAAAAGATAAATATCCATTTCACTAAAGAGTGAAACCTCATAACTCATCTGATAGTTCATCATTACCCTTTTCTTCCTTGAACGATACGACGATAGAGGGCTTCATACTCTTGCGCCGCACTCTCCCAATCATATCGTTTGTCCATTGCATTGGAACGCATACGCATAAATCCACTACGGTCATTGTACCATGTATAAACTGCCCACCCTACTGTATGAATTAAAGCTTCTGGCGTAGCATCATAAAATTTAAATCCTGTTCCATGCTCACCATCATTATGATAATTTTCAATCGTATCATCAAGCCCACCTACTGCGCGGACAATCGGCAGTGTCCCATAACGAAGCGAGTAAATTTGATTCAATCCGCACGGCTCAAACAAGGATGGCATCAAAAACAGATCACTTCCCGCTTCGATTTGATGCGCAAGATCGTTCTTGTAGCCGATATAACAACCAAATTTTTCAGGATACATTCTCGCTATGTCACTAAAATAATGTTCAGCCCATTTCTCTCCCGCTCCAAGCATAACAATTTGTATCTCCATCTCCAGCAA
>JAMCPS010000083.1 GCA_023379705.1 Campylobacterota bacterium | reverse complement strand
ATGTAAAATACACAAAAAATGATTTAATCGTAGCTGCAAGTTTCAAAAATTTTGGTGACGTTTTTATTTTAACGGCTTGTGAGTGCCGTAAGAAAGGGGTTTAGTATGCAGATACGAGTCTATTATGATTACCCATCTTTTCCTGTAATTGCCGGAAATAGTTCGGAATAAAGGCTAGATTGCTCAATTATTTTCCTAATATACAGGAAATTAAGCGAAATTTAGTGACCGTATTTGGGGACGTTTTGTATCTAGTTTATACGACTTCGTATGTGTTCTATAATAAATTGCGGAGCTTCATTAGCAAGAACTATATATTCACCTATTGGTTCAACTAGTTCTATAGCAATTTGATATTTTTTCATATTTATATTTTCAAGTGCATTTAAAAATATTCCTAAATCCTCTTGAGTAATTTTCTCATTACTTAGTAAATTATCTATGATATTATTATCTTTACTAATTGCTACCGCTATATCAAATATATCTCTAGCTTTATTATCTTTTTTTCTAAAGACAATCTTTTTGGCTAAAATATCTTCAATAGACTCAACTCTGATGTCAAAACTAAATATATCTTTTGAAGTGTCTATTAGTAGGCTCTTCGAACTTGAATCAACTAAAATATCAACTTTGATGTTATTAGCAGAGACAACACCTATATGATTATGTGTATCTATATAGTGTCTGTCATCAAAATTATCTGTATCTTCAATCCAATGTTTTGGGCTAAAATATGAGAGGTACTGTTGATCTGTTAAGAATAAATCAATATCAAAACTAAGTCTATGTTGAAAATAGTAGATAGAGAGTGCTGTCCCTCCACCAAACTTAAGCACATTTTTATTTATAGTTGAAGGAAAAGCATCTTTAAAAAATAGTTCAAGAGCTTCTATCTGCTCTGTATAATTCTCATGTATAAACTTGAGATTGTCTTGATTAATATAAATCTGCTGATAAGACATGTTTTAGTGTTGAAAGTGGGATATGGTAATCTTTACTAAACCATGATATTTCTTCTTCTGTAGCCTCTGTTTTAATAGTGTCAAGCGCATATTTTTCAACATTTGAATAGTTACTATTTTTATTAAATAGTTGACATAATGCTTCTATAGTAAAATGGTTCTTTTTATTTCCTATGGAGTTGTTTACAGTTAACAGTAACATAGGTTGAAACTTGTTTTGCATAGAATAACCCTCCACATCGATATGGATCATTATAACATCTCTATTATATTCTTTCAATAAAAACTGATTATCAAATTTAAATCTACAGTTCTGTACACAAATATAAGTGATAATAGATACAATTTTGTTAAAGTAGGTGTCTATGCTTAAAAGGCAGATTGTCTTTATAAACCCCTAAAAATAGGAATAAAGTATATGAAAATTCGCGTATATTATGAAGACACTGATGTCGGAGGGGTAGTTTATCATTCCAATTATCTTAATTTTTGTGAGAGGGCACGTAGTCAACTTTTTTTTGATGCGGGACGTTCGCCTATATTGGATGCGGGACATTTTGTTGCAAAGCATATCGATGCCGATTATCTAAAAAGTGCAAAGTTCGCAGATATTTTGGAGGTAAAAACGACATTGATCGAATTGAAAAACGCCTCTTTTAGCCTGCTTCAGCAAGTTTTTAGAGGAGAAGAAAAGCTTTTTGAGATGACTATTGTACTCGTTTATATAGACTTTGATGGCAATATGTCAAAAATACCAAGCTCAGAAAAAGAGTTTCTATCCTCGATATAGCAGAGGTTCGAGTCTCGGCTATATTTTTTATGCCTGTTTGAATTGCTCTATAAATTCTTTGAGATCGTCAAAAAGCGACTGTAAATCTTCCTCATGTTCTACTTCATCTGATAAAATTTGAGACACCAGGTCATAAGTAACAATATCTTTGTCTCGGATTATGTCCAAAATACTGGAGTAGGTACTAATTGCACACTGTTCTCCTGCAATGGCTTGGTCTAATACAGCCCGAACATCAGGATTAGTAGGGGCATCATAACCGCAATTTGAATGCGTAAGCCACTCTCCAGGGTGTAAAATAGGAGTTCCTCCCAGTTGGATAATCCGACCGCTGATCATGGTTGCATGTCGAAGTTCATCGGCAGCATGGAGGTTTAACTCAGAGATGACGGCGTCCTTCATGAGTCCTTTGATTACTTTTGCTTCAATAAAATATTGGTAATAAGCCAACCATTCATCACAATAAGCACGGTTGAGTAAATTAATAACGGTATTTGCTTCTATGTCTTTGAGTATTGATATGCCACGCTTTGCCATAATAAAATCCTTTTACATTTTTACGAACACTTTAACACGCTTATTCTTAAAGGAAAAGTAAAATTTATTATCGATTATAGGGTTCAAATCCTGATTCTTTTGGACGTAGCAGTTCAACAGGATAAATAATTTGATTGTTGATAATGGGCATAGAATATGAGCGTTCATGGCCATACAGATATGAAATAAGATAATCAGCCCCAACGCTGGTGGTATAGTTGATCCAATCAAAGGTGAGGTCATTATACATAAGGGCATTTGTTTCGTAGATAGAGGGTACTTGTTCAATGATAGAGTTGGCAATAATCATATTTTTACGATCAGGAAATTGTGTTAATAAAAGCAGTTCAGGGTCATAATTGATTTGGGTTGATAGGATATTTTTTTCGTGAACACCCGTAAATGTCATGTGAGATAAAAGCATCGAAGTTTTGACAATAGGAAGGTGGGTGATAACACTTTTTTTGCTAAATGCCGCTGGTCTGGCTAAATGTTTTACAATATTAGCCCCTTTAGCGTCTACGGAATAGCTTGAAAAACTATTGATTTTTTTATTGGACTCAGATGCTATGGATTGAGTCGTTTTATTTAAGATAGAACCTACTAAAGATTCACCATAAAATATTGCTAATGAGTTTGCCATATAGGGGACTAATGCCTTTAATTGTGCTTCATAGTCGATAGCACCGAAGATAATGTTGTCACGTGCAGGGCCGATGTCACGTTTGTGTACCGTTGGAATAAATATCGTAATAGCGGTTGGAACATTTAAAACATTTTGAGCGCCTTGAAGTGTCAGAGGGGCTAATATAGCGACATTTCCTTCGTTAACAATCTTTTCAATCGTAATTGATATTGTTTCATATGATTCATTGGGTATGTCGTATTTTATTAGTTCAAAATCATCGTCTGATGCTAATAAGGTTGCTAATGCAACGTTATAGCTTGATTGACTGTATTTTCCAATAATAGAAGGTGATGAAAGCAATGCGATTTTTATTTTAGGAGATAAACTGTTTTGTTCAACGCCAAACACGGTTAGGACAAACAACGAAGCTATAAGAATAAAGAATTTCATTTTAAGGCACCTTTAATGGTTTGCAAATCGCGCATAGCTTCTTTTTTATAGGATGGATTGCGAAGTAAAAAAGTAGGATGATATATAGGAATTAAGAGGGTGTTTCCATACGGGATCAACTGCCCGCGTAAAGTATCAAAATCATCGGCACCATTGCCTAAAATAGAATAAGCTTCCTGTCCAAGTGCTACAATGATAGTGGGCGTAATCATCTCAATTTGTCGAGAAAGATAAGGATAGCAGCTATTACATTCACTAGTAGAAGGTATTTGAAATCCAAAAGGCTTGCACTTTACGGCATGGGTCATATAGACCTCATCAATGGACAGTTCAAGCACTTTTTCGATCATATCTCGCAGCATTGTCCCTGAGCGTCCTGCGTAATAATCATTTCCCTCATCTTCGGCTGCTGACACAAAGGCATCAACAAACATGATTGAGGCGCTGTAGCTACCGTAGCCACTCATACTTTGACGTCTTGATTTGGAAAGATCGCATAAATGACACTGGGAAATGGTTTGATTAAGTTGTGAAAAAGAAGAGGGCAGTATTGTTGCTACGCTTGGAACATTAGGGCTAATAGGGTCTACGTATTTATAGCCCAAAGATTTCAATCGGTATAAATTTTCTAGCAAGGCTAAGTTTTGATATGAGTCCACAAAAATACTTTCACGTTTTAGATGAAAGCAGTATAGTCAAAGTGAACTAAAAAATCTTATTGGCTAAGTTTTGGAAACGATATTCTGCATTTTGTAAAACATGACAACAAGTAGTATAAGCGGTTAAAAACATACTGCTCCTTTAAATAATCACTCTGGAATATTTAATTAAAAGCAAATATCATACCAATTGATCTTGATGCACTCCGTAGGTTTTTAATAGCAACGCGGCAGTAACTGCATCACCAATTTCGAGTTTGAGTACCGCAGCATAGATTCGTCCCAGTAAGCCTGACGTGTTAACAAGTGCGTCTTTGACATTGCTTGAAGGGTTAATCTCACGTAAGGTGTTTTCCAATGGGATATTCATGATCTCCTCTAATAAAGAGAGTAGAGCAATAAGTCGTGCATCTTCAATGAGTTTGGAAGATGGATTGGGAGAGGCTAAGTGAAGTAATCTGAGCATTAATACGACACGCGCTTGGGCAAAGGCAGAACATTGATTAGCTTCGTCCATAGACATCGTTCCCGATTTTGAATAAATAATGAGCAGCAACCATTGTGAGAGAGTGTTTTTACCCATTCGTTCTATCATCTCTTTAATGGATGTGGCACCGTATATATACTCAGGATGTGTTGAAGTTAGGAACTGTATGAGTTGCAAAGATAGAGCACTTTCACGTAAAAAGGCATTGTAAATGTCCTCAACGGAGGTTTCGGTTTGCAGAAGAGAAAAAAGCGAGAGAACATCCGCATATTTTGGATCAATACGGTTTTGGACAATTAAATGCGATTTTGCGAAATAAAAGCCTTGAAAATAGTGAAACCCAAATTGTTCATATGCGTCTAACATTTCATAGAATTCTATTTTATACGCAATTAGGGTCATTTTTCCAAAAGGGTTTGGTAAATAGCGAAACTGGTCATTGTCAGTTTGGGTAGCATCAAATTTGGCAAATTCCATATACGCAAACAGTGGACCAAATGCTTCCAAATAGTCTGGATGGAAAGAGGCATTGTCCAGTGCAAATCGGTATCCAAGTGAGTGATAATAGCGTATGGATTCATGTATTTGTGCCGTATGTCGCATGGAAGAAGTCAGTTCAAAAATAATCTTTTTTTTTGGAAGGGTACGGATAATATCCGTGAGCAATAACGGTCCATCGGTATTGATAAAGGCAAGAGAATCTCCAAAGCTTGAAGCAATACCGATTTGATTGAGTAAGTTGACCAATACTGAACTTGTTGCATGACGAGGGTCATCAATACTGCATTTACCCTCGTGATCTCGATAAAAAAATTCATACCCTAAAATCTCATCTTGGCGTTTCATAATCGGCTGGCGGGCAAGAGTGAGGCTGTTTTTCATAAGTGTAACTTTTTTGTAATATTAATTGAATGCGTGAAGTGTAGCGTATTTTCGTTATTATTACAAAAAGACTAATTAAGGTTTATGATGAGTACCCTTCAAACGATATTTTTTAATGATTACCAGCGTAGCGACTATACAATAACGACATGCCAGCTCGAATTTATTGTTGAAAACAGTTCTACGCGTGTGGATAACATCATGGAAATCAGACGTCAAAATCCTCAGGCAAAAGAGATACGCTTGGATGGTGAGATGTTGGATTTAGAACTGTTATGGGTCAATGATGCTTTGTACGATGAGAGCATGTACACACTCCAAGAAGATGGCCTGATTATCCCTATGGATATGGAAGAAGCGCGTATACGCGTCATCACCCGTATCTATCCTGATGAAAATACCGCATTGGAGGGATTGTATCGTTCAGGAGGTATCTGGTGTACTCAAAACGAGCCTGAGGGGTTTCGCCGTATTACCTATTTTCTAGATCGTCCTGATGTGATGACGCGTTTTACAACGAAGATTATCGCTTCTGCAAAAGATTGCCCCATAATACTAAGCAACGGAAATTTGCGCGGAACGGCAACACTTGAAAACGGCAAACACATCGCTGTATGGGAAGATCCCATCCCTAAACCTGCTTATCTCTTTGCTCTTGTAGCAGGAGATTTGGGGAGCATTCACGATACCTTTGTCACGATGAGCGGCAAAGAGGTGGCATTAGCGATCTATTGTGACAAGGGCAATGAGAACAAGTGCCACCACGCGATGAGGTCCTTAAAAAAGTCGATGACGTGGGATGAAGAGGTATATGGGCGTGAGTACGATTTGGAGGTCTATAACATCGTCGCGGTTGACAGTTTTAACATGGGGGCTATGGAGAACAAGGGGCTGAATATTTTTAACTCCCACTATGTTCTTGCCGATGAGCACAGTGCAACCGATGGGGACTTTATGGGAATAGAGAGCGTGATTGCTCATGAGTATTTTCATAACTGGACGGGAAACCGCATTACGTGCCGCAACTGGTTTGAACTCACGCTCAAAGAGGGTCTGACGGTATTTAGAGATCAATGTTTCAGTGCGGACATGAACTCACAGCTCATCCAGCGTTTGGATGATGTACGCTCACTGCGCGAACGTCAGTATGTTGAGGATGCGGGTCCCACGGCTCATCCGATTAAACCGGCCTCGTACATTGAGATCAATAACTTTTACACTGCCACGGTCTATGAGAAGGGTGCTGAAGTGATACGGATGCTTCATACGCTTTTAGGGGTAGAGGGATTTCGCCGTGCTACGGATCGTTATTTTGAAAACTTTGACGGTCAAGCCGTAGGAACAGAGGAATTCTTATGGGCAATGCAGCAAGAAAGCTCCATCGATTTGACGCAGTTCAAGCGGTGGTATTGCCAAGAGCGCACGCCGACACTCTGTATCTCGAGCAACTATGACCCTAAAGCCCAGACGCTTACGCTTAGTATCACCCAAAAAGTTCCCAAAAATGTTCATAATCAAGAACAGCTTCCTTATGCCATGCCCTTTGGAATTGGACTTTTGGATTCCAAGGGTCGTGAGTATGAACTTAAAAGTGACAATGCTATGATTTTGCGTGATGGAGTGGTATGGATAGATAAGCAGGTTAACGATCTGGTGTTTGAAAATATCAGCGAAGCACCGAAACTATCACTTAACCGTAACTTTAGTGCTCCCGTACGCATAGAGTGCAGTGAAATCGACTACTCATTCTTGATGGCCTACGATACGGATGGATTTGTCCGTTATGAAGCGGCACAGCAGTTTGCCATAGTAACGCTGCAATCGATGATGGATGGAGAGGAGCCCAGTGTCGCATATGTAAATGCGTATGGAAAGATTCTCGAAGATACCACCATAGAGAGAATGTACAAAGCACAGCTTTTAGAGTTACCGACATTATCGATGATGATGCAGTTTCAAGAGGTTATTGATGTTCAAGCCATCCATCAGGCACTTGAAAAATTAAAAGCGACCCTTGCAAGCCGCTTTGCAAAGAGCATTGAGAGACAAGTTCATGAACTCTATGAACCTGGCAACAGTTCAATCGACGCGATGAGTATGGGGAAGCGGGCACTTAAAAATCGGTTGCTTTCGTTGTGGATGAGTTTGGGTGATGAGGTGTGTGCATCTTTGTGTAAACGCTATTATGATGAATCTCAGAGTATGACAGATCGTTTAGCAATGCTCGATTTGCTTGAAAATTATGCGCCCGATTTGTCAAAAGAGGCTTTTGCACATTTTTACGAGCGTCATGATGACAATACATTGGTGATGAACAAATATTTTTCCCTTTTGGCATCTTCACGACGTGAGGGGACGTTGCAACGGGTGATTGCATTGCAAGAAGATAAAGCATTTGATAAGAAAGTTCCAAATTTGGTTCGCGCTCTCATCGGATCCTTTGCACGTAATCCAGTCGCATTTCATGAAATAAGCGGTAACGGATACGATTTTGTTGCTGATAAAATCATCGAAGTAGATGGTTTTAACCCTCAAATAGCTTCCGGCCTTGCAGGTGCCTTCAAAAGTTATGAGAAACTTTGCCCAATTCAAAAAGGGAAAATGGGAAGTGCGTTGGAGAGGATTAAAAATCATCCAAATCTCTCCAATAATGTCAATGAAATCGTGAGTAAAGTTTTAAATTATTGATATGTTTTTGATAGGTTTGGGCTATAATCGATCATATAAACGATTTTCCCTAAGGAGACAAGATGGCTAGATTGGTAGTTTTAGGCGGTGGAGTAGCAGGGCACACAGCGGCAACCTTTGCAGCGGATTGGCTTGGCCGTGATCATGAGGTCATCGTTGTTACTCCCAATGCAAAATGGAACTGGATCCCCTCCAATATTTGGGTGGGTGTCGGTGAGATGACCAAAGAAGAGGTTACCTTTGATCTGGCCCCTGTTTATGCGAAAGCGGGTATTACCTACAAACAAGCCAAAGCGGTCAGTTTAAACCCGCAAGGCAGTCAAAGCAGTGACAAGCCGTTTGTGAGCATTGAATACACAGGACAGGGTAAAGAAGGTCAGTTCGAAGAGATTACGTATGATTATCTCATCAACGCTACGGGACCAAAACTCAATTTTGGGGCAACGCCAGGCTTAGGAGAAGGGTCCCAGCTGGGAGAGCATACCGTTTCCGTCTGTACGGCAGACCATGCGGTTCATGCGGCGCAAGAGTTTGCAAAATGTATGGCAAAAATGAGAGCGGGTGAGCGTCAAAAGATCCTTATTGGCACGGGACATGGGATGTGTACGTGTCAGGGTGCCGCATTTGAATATATTTTCAATGTTGAGCATGAAATTTGCAAAGCGGGTCTACGCGATATGGCCGATATTCAATGGATATCCAATGAGTCTTTTATGGGTGATTTCGGGATGGGCGGATTGCATATGAAAGTAGGCGGATATGTTGTTAGCAGCCGCATCTTTACGGAATCTTTGTTTGCAGAGCGCGGTGTTAATTATATTACCGGTGCACACGTAAACAAAGTAGAAAAAGGGAAAGTCTCTTATGAGCTTCTGGATGGCTCTATGGGTGAAGAAACATTTGACTTTTCAATGTTGATACCACCGTTTGCAGGGGTAGGTTTGAAGGCTTATGACAAAGCAGGTGCGGATATTACCGATACGGTGTTCGCTCCAAACGGATTTATGAAAGTCGATGCCGATTATACAGTCAAACCGTACAGCGAGTGGAAAGCATCTGATTGGCCTAAAACGTATCAAAATCCAACCTATAAAAATCTTTTTGCCGCTGGAATTGCGTTCGCCCCTCCACATATCATCTCCAAACCTGCTAAATCGCCTAATGGTACGGTGATCAATCCGACACCTCCACGTACAGGAATGCCAAGCGGTATTATCGGTAAAGCGGTTGCTCGCAGCGTGTGTGATTTGATCACCAAAGGTTCAGATGCCCACTTGCACGAAGCATCGATGGCCCATATGGGTGCGGCATGTGTTGCATCGGCCGGAAAAGGTTGGCTGGATGGAACGGCGGCGGCTATGACGGTTTATCCTGTTGTGCAAGATTTTGAGAAATATCCTGGAACGGGACGTGATACGGACTATACATTTGGTGAGATCGGTTTAGCCGGTCATTGGATTAAACATATTCTTCACTATATGTTTATATACAAAGCGAAACTCAAACCATTTTGGAAAGTTATTCCTGAGTGAGAATTTTATAAAAATAGTAAAAAAGGAAAAAAAATGGCGATAAAACCTGAAGAGTTCAATTTTTCTAAAAATGACCAATTCAATAATTCTATGATTCCTGGAAAGATGGCGCGGTATCTGCGTACCTGTAAGATTTGGCAGTTTATTCGTTTTATAGTACTTAATATTAAGATGCTTATCGTAGTGAGCAAAAGTCATTAAGATACCGTGATGAACATACCCAACTTATCAGCACTACAGCAGGCTAAGGGATTATTGATAGCGACTAAAAATGAGATCTTGAATCAGTGGATCAATGAAGAGCAGTGCTCGGTAATCTTGCAGCGTCATGACATTGATAGGGAGTTTTTTTACAGTCATTATGCCACTTACGTTTTTGACTATTTTATCGGCGTTGTATCCGGAGAGGTAGAACTTGGGAAATGTCCGGTAATGGCAGAGCTTATTGAGTATTTAAAGAACAAGGAGATCCGTTCAGACGAGCTTTTTATCCTTTGTACGAATTTGAAGCGCAGTGTGATCAAGGCAACGTACACAATTGGGATAAATACACAGGTTATTTTCGAAACAATAAGCTATCTTTTTGATCGGAATTTTGCAGGTGTGCTTGAACTTTACACCGATACGATTTATCAAAAAGAGCAAGAAGCAATCGAAGCAGGTAAGGCAAAAGAATATTTTCTCTCCAATATGTCCCATGAAATTCGCACCCCGCTCAATGCAATTTTAGGATTTGTTTCGTTGCTTAAGGGGGAAGACTTAGGGTCTGTTCATCAAAAATATCTTGATATTATTGCTCAAAGCGGTGAAAATCTACTCCATATCATTAATGATATACTCGATTTTAGCAAACTGCGAAGTGGCGAATTTGCGATTGATCCGCAGGTATTTAATATTCATGAACAAATATCCAATACATTGGAACTTTTTGTCCCCAGTGCAAGTGTAAAAGCCATCACCATCAACTACACGATTAATGAAGCGATCCCGCACTGTATATTTGCCGATTCTTTTCGAATTCAACAAATACTTGGAAATCTTTTGAGCAATGCCATTAAATTTAGCCAGCCTAAACGTTCGATTGATGTGAATGTTGACGTGGTTGACTCAAAGCTTATTATGAATGTTCGAGATTTTGGTTCGGGAATTGCCAAAGAAGACCATGAACGTATTTTCAACCCTTTTTATCAGGCTCAAGAGGGGACGAAACTGGGAGTAGGGGGCAGTGGTCTTGGACTTTCCATTTGCAAACAATTGGCGATGCAAATGGGGGGAGAAATTACTCTTGAATCAAATATTGGCTGGGGAAGCTTATTTGTTGTTACCCTTCCCGTTGAAGTCTCCTCACAGGAATTGTGTGAGCCAAAAGTAGCCAAAAAATGTTCAAATTGCTATGACGGAAAAATATTGGTAGCAGAAGACAATGAACCCAATAAAGAACTGATTCGGATGGTTTTGGAACGTTACGGATTTTCAGTGACGATTGTATCCAATGGGGTAGACGCGTGTGATGCCGCTATGAAAAATAACTATGATCTTATCTTGATGGATGAGCAGATGCCGATTATGAACGGCTATGATGCAACAGAAAAAATTATGGCATTTGAAAAAGAGCATCATCGCATCCATACACCCATTGTTTCATTGACGGCCAATGTATTAAAAGGTTCAAGAGAGAGGGCTTTTGAACATGGTTACGATGCATTTTTGGGAAAACCGATTGTATTAAAAGAGATGGAAGAACTTTTTGAACGTTATTTTACAAAGTACAAATTTACGGAAGAGAGCGAAAAAAAAGAAGTAAAGAGCACAGCAGAAATTGAACGATTAAAACAAGCGCTTATGTTAGACGATGAGCAAATACGTCAATTGCTGGATTTATTTCACACAAAAATGAAAAATATCCTTCCTGAATTGAAAGAAGTGATTGTGAATCTTGATTATAAATCAATAGCGAAGATCGCTCATTCAATCAAGGGTTCCAGTGCAAATTTTCGCTATGAAGAGTTTTCAAAGCTGGCGGCAGTAATAGAAAAATCAGCGAGAGAAGAAGAGACTTTATTTGATTTTAAAGAGGCATACATTGAATTCGAAGAGGCATATGAGAAGCTCTATTCTTCGAGATAATATCCTATACCGGATGCATTTTTAATCACATCTGTGGGAAGTTTATTTCGTAGACGCCAAACAAGCGTTCGTACACTGTTGTCTGTTGCTCCACCTTCGTCCCATACGTAGTTAGTTGCCTGTTCGAAATCGACAACACTCCCCAATTGTGCCACCATCAATGTGATAAAAGCATTTTCTTTTTTTGTCAGTTTTATTTTTTCATTATTATAAAAAGTTTCACCCATGGATATGTCATGATGATATCCGTCACCAAACTCGATAATAGGTTGATCAGAAAGTTTTTTGGCATAGAGGAGCTTTTCAAGATGAGCTTGTGTTACTTTCATATCATTGAAATTAGAAATTCTTTTTTGTTCTTCTTTAAATCTATGCAATGCCATTTGGATTGTGGTGTGGAGATTAATGGGGTCAAACGGCTTGACAATGTAACCATACGGTTCCGTTTGTTTTGCCTTAATCAGCATTGAAGAATCACTGTGTGCAGTTAGAAAAATGAAAGGGCGGGGCATTTTATCACGAATAAAACGGGCAATTTCTATACCGTCATCATTGCTTTCCAATGCTATATCAATGAGGACAATATCTGGATTATAGACTTTTATTTTATTGAGAGAACTTACACTGTTATCTGCTAAAGCAATGACTTCATAGCCTTGTTTTTCCAGCGACATTTTAAGATTGAGGGCGGTAACATCATCATCTTCGATAATCAAAACTTTTGTAGAGGACATGGCATCTCTTATTGGAACTTTAGATTTTGATTATTCTAGCATATTTAGGCGATATTCAAGCCAAAGCGGTATAATCGCATAACTAAACTAGGCACTTTGCATTAGGACGAACATGTTTGATTTTGATAAATTTACCCAATATTCCAAACCTGGCCCACGCTACACGAGTTATCCAACGGCATTAGAGTTTAACGATGCCTTCGGGTATGAGGCGTATTTAGCCAAATTGCATGCTCAAAGTCCAAAGAGCTCTTTGTCACTTTATTTTCATCTCCCTTTTTGTAAAAACGCCTGTTACTTTTGCGGCTGTAATGTCGTCTTTACCTCAAAAGAGGATAAAAAAGAGCGCTACATCGATTATTTGTTACGTGAAATGGAAATATTGAGTCAGCACATTGACACCTCTCGCCCTGTTATTCAGTTACATTTTGGCGGAGGCACCCCTACATTTTTTGATGCACATCAGTTGAATCGTATCATTACGGCGATCAAAAGCCATTTTAAAAACTTCGTCAGTGATGCTGAGATCAGCTGTGAGATTGATCCACGGCACATTGATGAAGCACAGATGAAGGTGATGAGTGATGCCGGATTTAATCGGGTAAGTTTTGGTATTCAGGATTTTGATGAAAGAGTTCAAGTCGCTGTTCACCGGGTCCAGCCCTATGAAATTACCAAAGCGGCAATGGATTTAGCCCGAAAATACAATATGACGAGTGTTAACGTTGATCTGATCTACGGCTTGCCGTATCAGAGTTTGGAAACGTTCAAAAAGACGTTAGAACTCTCTGTGTCCTTGGACCCTGACCGTTTTGCCGTGTTTAACTATGCGCATGTCCCATGGCTCAAAAAGACGATGCGTAAAATCGATGAGACAACGTTACCGACTCCTGCAGAAAAACTTTCGATTATGCGCTATACCATCGATTATATGGAATCATGTGGCTATAAGATGATCGGGATGGATCATTTTGCAAAGCCGCAGGATGAACTCTTTTTGGCTATCGAAAAAGGAGAGTTGCACCGTAATTTTCAAGGTTATACGACCAAAGGCGGTGCAGATCTTGTCGGTGTTGGTTTGACCTCGATAGGTGAGGGAACTGATTATTATGCGCAAAATTTTAAAGAGATGGAAGCGTATGAATCAGCCATTGATGCGGGAAAACTTCCCTTTGAACGTGGTGTTGCTTTAAATGAAGATGACCGCATTCGTCAGTATGTCATTATGGAACTTATGAGCAATTTTAAACTCGATATTGGGCGTTTCGAATCCTTGTTTGAGGTGAAGTTTGCAACCTATTTTGCCGATGCTTTGGAAGCTTTGAAACCATTTGTGAATGATGAGCTCGTTACGATAACCCCAGCTAGTATAGAGTGTTCTCCTACGGGAACATTATTGATCCGAAATATTGCGATGGCGTTTGATGCTTATATGCATGTACACGCCAAGAGCGATAAAACTTTTAGTAAGACGGTGTAACCATGTCAGCACAACCTCATGAAATTTTCAACTATACTGAGACCTCGGATGCATGTATCAAGTGCGGGAAATGTATCCCTGTATGTACAATACACAATGTTAATGCCGATGAAGTAACCTCTCCTCGCGGATTTATCGATCTTTTAGGTGCCTATCAGCGTGGAGAATTGGAACTCGATTTCAATGCCAAAGATATATTTGAGAGCTGTTTTTTATGTACAAACTGTGTGGATGTTTGTCCAAAAGCACTTCCTACGGACATGATCATTGAACAAGTCCGTGCCGACTTAGCGGATAAATTTGGAATAGCATGGTTTAAACGTCTGTTTTTCTACCTTTTACGACACCGTACTACGATGGATATCCTTTTTAAACTGGGATACGTATTTCAAACGTGCGGGTTCAAGATCAAAGCACAAACCCAATCGATGGAGCCTCGCTTTAGCCTCCCAATCATCAAAAAAGACCGTCTTTTGCCATCGATGGGTAAAACATCATTTCTAAACAGTTACCCGGAGAATATTTCAAACGGCGGAAAACAACGCGTTGCAGTATTCATCGGATGTCTGGCAAACTACAATTATACGGAGATAGGTAAAGGTCTAGTAGAGATACTCGAAGAACTTGAAATTGATGTATTTATCCCTAAAAAACAGCTCTGCTGCGGGGCGCCTGCCTATTTTACGGGTGACTTTGCCACGGTTGATCATAATGCAAAAAAGAACATCGAATATTTTGAGAGTTTTGCCGCAGACGTTGAGGCGATTATCATCCCTGAAGCTACGTGCAGTGCAATGATCAAAATTGATTATGAACATTTTTTCCACGATCAGCCACAGTGGCTGGAACGTGCGAAAAAGATTAAAGAAAAAGTATTTATGGCAACTGAATGGTTAGAAAAAAATACCAATATCAAAGAAATTCTTGCATCCAAAGGGAAAAGTGATTTGGTTGTTACTTATCATGATCCGTGTCATGCCCGTAAAATGCAGGGTATTTATCAAGAACCACGTCGTTTGGTTGCACAAAACTACACCATCACAGAGATGAGTGATCCAAACGCCTGCTGTGGATTCGGCGGAGTGACGATGCAAACGGAGAAGTTTCATTTGGCACAAGCAGCAGGACGTCCAAAAGCGGCCATGATCCGAAACACAGGGGCTCAAATCGTGACCGCAGAGTGCAGTGCCTGCCGTATGCAGATCAATAACTCGATGTTCGAAGCCAATGTGGATGTGGTCTTTAAAAATCCTATAGAGCTGATGGCCGAAGCGTTGAAATCAAAATGACGAATGCGGAAGTAACAGATTTTTTAGCAGGTTTTAAAACCTGTATGATTGCCTCATTGACACCTGAACAAAAAGCGTATGCATCGACCGCTCCTTTCGCGCGGGAGGGGAATACTTTTTATATTTTGATCAGTACCGTGGCACAGCACGGTAAAAATTTACTCTCTACCGATCATCTCTCTTTGTTGTTTGCAGAAGATGAGAATATCTGTATACAGCCGTATGCGCGTAAACGCATAACCATTGAAGCCTCGGTGAAAGAAGCAGTACGTGATACGAGCGACTTTGATGCGGGTATTAAGCTTTTAAAAAATCGTTTTGATGCCGAACTTGTAGATAATTTGGCAAAAATGGGCGATTTTCATCTGTTTGCCCTAAGGGCACAAAGCGGAAGTGCTGTTATGGGATTTGGACAAGCATACCGTTTGGATGACAATCTCGAGGTGGTCACGTCTATTAGTGGTCATCATCAAAGGAAATAAATGGAATTTTGGAACCATATCTACGAACATTTTAATCCTGTTGCTTTTAACTTAGGGCCTATTCCTATTCATTGGTATGGACTGATGTATGTTTTGGCACTTCTATCAGCCCTTATGATTGCCAAATGGATTGTCAAAAAAGATGCCATTGCAATCACCAAAGAGCAATTGGATGATTATTTTATTTATGCTGAGATAGGGGTGATTTTAGGTGCCAGATTAGGCTATATCCTCTTTTATGATACCCATACGATGTATTATTTGACCCAACCTTGGCAGATTTTTAACCCTTTTATGGATGGACATTTTGTCGGAATTAGAGGGATGAGTTTTCACGGTGCGATACTTGGCTTTTTATTAGGTTCTTATTTGTATCACCGTAAACACGGGATACCGTTTGGTCTGTTGATGGATTTAGTGGCGGTTTCGGTTCCTTTGGGGTATGTGTTTGGCCGTATCGGGAACTTTCTCAATCAAGAGCTTATCGGACGTGCCACCGATGTGCCTTGGGGAATCTATGTTTATGATACGTTGCGCCACCCTTCACAGCTCTATGAAGCATTTATTGAGGGTATTGTCGTCTTTGTTATTATCTATGCGTACAGAGCTCGTAAAACATTCGAAGGTGAGTTGATACTTCTTTATGGATTTTTATATGGCATTGGACGGGCAGGGGTTGAGTTTTATCGTGCACCCGATGCGCAGATTGGCTATATTGTTGGGGAATGGATGACACTTGGAATGGCATTAAGCTTGGCGATGGCTGCAGTGTCTTTGGGTATTTGGATGATTCTTCAAAAACGTATACAAAAGGTGTGAATTCCCTCTTCATAGGTATAATTTAGTTCAAAATCATGCAGTTCACACACCGATTGGGCAATGTACAGCCCCAATCCTAATCCACCTTCACTTTTTTCCGTTACAAACGCCTGCAATGCTTCTTGAACAGGACGTTTTAATGGTTCTCCGCTGTTTTGAATACATATTTTTTCTTTATCACAATGAATCGTTACGGGCAAAGCAGTTGCATGGCGTACGGCATTATCGATGAGATTTTGCAAAGCACTTGTAAAGAGCTCCTCATCAACCATGATAAGCTGATCGCATTTTTCCCATTGAAGACTTTGCGAATCGATGAGTAAACGCTCCATTGCAGTGGCAATCATGGCATTGAGAGGAGTGAGTGTGCGTTGTAAATGAAAAGCATGCATTTTTTCGATTTGAGCCATCTGGAAAATGAGATGTTCCATTCGTGAAAACAGTTTTCCCAACAAAGTCGTATTGGAACTGGGCTCTTCGAGCTCGACGATGAATTTTCCCTTCATGATCGGGGTTTTGAGCTCATGCATGATATTGCGCAAGAAAAGTTCCCGTGAGGATTTGAGTTTATTTTGTTTTTCCAATGCATTGTGAAAGGCATTGGAAATAAGGGCAATTTCATCTTTTCCACGGCTTGGCGTGTAGGGAATTGCTTCCCCTTCACCATAGCGTTTGATTTGTTCATAGAGCCGTTTTAGTGGCAAGAGATTGCGCCACAGGAGCAAATAGATGCTGATCAAACCGCCCATAAGGGCAAAAAATAAAAACCATACGAAATAGTAAGTCTGCCCCTCGGCCGTGTCACGATAAAACATCGTACAATGTTCTCTCCCAAGAGCATAAACAACCCCTTTAGTGTCACGATAGATCGATACCTTGATATTATTGAGACGGAGTTTCTCTTCTAAAAAAGAGGGAAGCATGAGGCGTTTGGCTTGGGCATTGATGCCGTTAATAGACTCGAATCCCAATATGTGAAGTTTGCGATTTTGTGTGGCGCAGGTGTGTGGTTGTATCTGTTCAAGCGCATTGGAAAGTTCTATTGAACGATGAACCAAAACACGCTGACGCTGTGTCTCTTGTTCCTGATACGCAGAAGTCAATAAGAGGATCAAAACAATGGATGCAATAATAAAAAAAGAGTGAAGTTTAAAAAAAACAGAATGGTGAGGGGCTATCATAGCGTGAACTGATATCCCATTCCGCGTACGGAGCGTATGAGGGTAGGGTGTTTTGGATTGGGTTCAATCTTTTGACGGATACGACTTATCAAAACGTCGATACTGCGTTCTGAGCTTTCCCATTGGAGGGAAATGGCATTGTTAGCGATAAAATCACGAGAAACGACTTGATGACGATGCTTAATCAACAGTGCGAGAACTTCAAATTCTGCACGTGTCAAAGGTAAAAGCTGTCCCTCTTTGTAAATACCTGTTTCATCAACCCTAAACATTTCACTGCTTGCTTGTATCGTTTTACCGCTGATACGTCTAAGAAGACTTTGAATTCGGGCAACCAACTCCCGCGGTTCATAGGGTTTTGGAAGGTAGTCATCGGCACCCAGCTCAAGGGCTATTACTTTGTCTCCCAAATCACTGCGAGCCGAGGAGATAATGATGGGGATATCACTGCGTTCTCGTAACATGCGGCAAACTTCTAAGCCATCAATATCTGGTAAAGTCAAGTCTAACAGTACTAGATCATAGGATTCTATTGAGAGGGAATTAAGAGCAGATTGCGGATGGGCGTAAGCGATGACCTCCATACCAAAACGTTCCAGATATTGTCCGAGTAAATCGGAAATTTCCAGATCGTCTTCGATGAGGAGGATTTTAGTCATATATTATTTTTTATCGCAGTTTTTGCATCCCATGCCAGCTGCCGGTATTTTCATTTTCATCTCTTTTTTAGGGCATGCTGCAGGGGTTGTAGACTCGAATTTTTTTACTTGTTCAGGAGTGAGCACCGCCATCATTTTCTCGTGCTGTTGATTGTGAAATGCTTTTCCTTCTTCACGAATCTTTTGAACTTGTGCTTTTTGTCCATCGTTTAGACCCAAAGCTTCAAGACGCGGAGGAAGTTTAGAAGTGTCACATTGACATTTTTGTCCCATACCGCCTTGACAGCCTCCGTTCATCATGCCGCCTTTCATAGGGCAAGCCAATAATACCGTAGCGCTAAGAGCTAGTGCTAATGCAAGAATTTTTTTCATGGTGATCTCCGTGTGTTAATATTTGAGTACTGACATGATAATCTATTTTTTAAAATATTAGAATAATGCTATGTTAACGGTATTAATCAATCAGGGACAACGGCGGATTGCCGAATTTAAGCAATTCATACGTCTTTGGGGTAGCCAAACGTCCGCGTGAGGTACGCTCTAGATAGCCATTGGCGAGAAGATAGGGTTCGAGGACATCCTCAATCGTCCCCTCATCTTCGCTCAGTGCTGCGGCTATGGTGCTTAATCCCATAGCACGCCCTTTGGCATCCATGAGCAGTTTGAGTAACCGTATGTCCATTTCATCAAATCCATGTGCATTGATTCCCAATTGATCGAGTGCGTATTGGGAGCGCTCAAACAAAATACTGCTTTCATTGGCCACTTCTGCAAAATCACGTACCCGCTTGAGCAGGCGCAGGGCAATACGCGGAGTTCCACGGGAACGTTTGGCAATTTCCATAGCCGCTTTGTCATCGATCGTTTTTCCCAGTTTTATCGAGGCTTGGACGACAATCGTTGAAAGTTCTTCAGGGGTGTAAAATTGGAGGCGAAAATTCATACCGAATCGGTCACGTAACGGATTGGAGAGCATCCCTGCACGTGTCGTGGCTCCGATGAGGGTAAAACGGGGAAGATCAATCTTGACCGTTTGTGCCGCAGGGCCTGAACCTATGATGATGTCGAGCCTGAAATCTTCCATAGAGGGGTAGAGGATCTCTTCAACCGCAGGAGAGAGGCGATGAATTTCATCTATGAAAAGAATATCTCCCTCTTCGAGATTGGTCAGCAATGCCGCGAGGTCGCCGCTTTTTTCGATCATCGGGGCAGCGGTGACTTTGATATTACTTCCCATCTCATTGGCGATGATGAGGGCGAGGGTGGTTTTTCCCAAACCAGGTGGTCCGTAAAAAAGAACGTGATCAAGCGCTTCGTTACGTTTACTGCTGGCTTCGATGAAGACACCCAGATTTCTTTTGATCTGCTCTTGTCCGACGTAATCTTGCCATGCGCTAGGACGCAAGGAGAGTTCGGTTGCGTCTTCGGCAGTGAACTTTTCGATTTCTACGATTCGTTCCACTAGACTAACCTCTTAGTAAACATGATTTTCATCAGGAAATGAGCGATTTTGAACTTCAGAGCTGTATTTTTTTACCGCTTCTTTGACCGTTTTTGCACCATTTATGTATTGTTTGACAAATTTAGGGACAAACGGTTCGTACAGACCCAGCATATCGGAAAAAACCAAAACTTGGCCATCCACACCGTTACCGGCACCGATCCCTATGACGGGTACACTAACGCTTTGTGCGACACGTGCAGCAACATCCGCCTTTACCCCTTCGATAACGATGATAAAGGCACCTGCATTTTCGATTGAGCGTGCATCTTCTATGAGGGATAGTGCTTCCTCTTCGGATTTGCCTTTGACTTTGTAGCCGCCCTCGGCACGAACGCTTTGCGGAAGCAGTCCGATGTGTCCGCATACGGCAATACCGTTTTGTGTCAGATATTTTACGAGATAGGCCTTATCGGCTCCCCCTTCGATTTTGACGGCATCGGCAGGAGTCTCTTGATAAACACGCAGGGCATTGGCAAACGCGGTTTTCTCATCGATGTACGTGCCAAAGGGCATATCGCAAATGACAAACGTATTGGGTGCACCTTTGCAAACAGCGGCAGTATGGTAAATCATCTGATCCATCGTAGCACTGAGGGTATCTGTATTGCCGCCAAAACTCATAGTGAGACTGTCCCCGACAAGCAAGATGTCGGCACTCTCTTCGAACAATCTGGCAAATAACGCGTCATACGCTGTAATCATGACCAATGGATCGCCGTTTTTACGTTTTGCAATGCTGCTTATTGATAGTTTTTTCATAATTAGCCTAATGTGAACATAATTGAGATAGATAGTTTAGCGAAAACTTTTATGGCCTGCGCTTTTGTAGGCATTTTGAATGTTGATATTAAAGAAAACAGAGGTATAATTTCCACATATTAGGAGTTCAGCAGATATGGGCATTCGCAACGATCTTGAAAATAATTTTGATTTTGAAATCATTGATGAATTTCTCGATCATTATTCAATGATGATTGAGATTATGGAGCCGTTGATTGTTGATTTGGGAAATACTGATCGCTATCATCGCAGTATCGAAGAGCTATTTCGTATTTTTCACAACATCAAATCCGCTTCGGGATATTTACAGATAGCTCCTATGGTACGTCTTGCGACATTGGTCGAAGATGCGCTTGAACAGCTGAGAATATGTGATCAAGTCGTCAATGAAGAGACCATCACATGGCTCATCAATGTTTCAGATATGTTTACGCAGTGGCAAGAAGATTTCAAAATGGACAATGAACTTTCAAAAATTCATTTTTCACTATTAATATTACCTGATATGGAGAAAGCGTGAAACACTTAGTAGCTTACATAACTGCGGGATATCCCGACACAGAATTTACGATTGATTTGGCTTTGGCATTGGGCCAAAACGGGGTTGATACACTTGAACTCGGGGTTCCTTTTTCCGATCCCGTAGCCGATGGTCCCGTCATCGAAGAGGCCAATGAGAGGTCTTTGGCAAACGGCTTTCGCTTTGCCGATATATTGACGATTTCAGAGGCCGTTGCCCCTTCTATTGATACTTTATGGATGGGTTATTTTAATCCGTTTTATCAGTATGGAATGGAAAAATTACTCGACCGTGCAAAACAGATCGGAGTCAATGGTCTGATAATTCCCGACGTTCCATACGAAGAAGCACTTGCGTATCACGATCTTTTTGAAAGTCGCTCTCTTGCAAACATCTCTTTTGTCGCTCCAACAGACAGTGAAGAGCGAATAGCGACCATTACGGCCAATGCGCGCAAGTTTATCTACCTCGTAGCCTATGCGGGAATTACGGGAAGCGGTAAGGCTGAGGATTTAGGGGCTGTACTTGCCATGATTAAACGCCATTCTCAGACACCTGTTTATGTCGGATTTGGAGTAAACGAGCAAACAGCCCGTGAAAAAGTGCAGGGCGCAGATGGTGTCATCGTTGGTTCATCGATCGTCAACGTCCTATTGGACGACACCCTCAACCACACGCAAAAAATCGCAAAGTGCTGCGAAATAACCCGCAATATTAAATCAATCATAAACAGCTAATTCTGCTATAATTACGTATTCTCTTCTTTTGGGGCTGACATGGCTTCGACGGGAGCGGGATGCTTTAGGTTGCATGCCGGACTGAGCACCTCCGTTATACGGCTCACACTTGCTTAAACGCAAACAATACTAATTACCGTCCTGCTTACGCTGTAGCGTAAGTTTTAATTTAATTTAGGACTGCTCTGCCATTCTATGCTATCACCGAATGGAATTGGAGTATAACCCCCGCGGTAGCTATATTCTTGGAATGTCTCGAACAGGAACGAATTTAGAGAATTGGGCGATGTAGCTTTGCACGTTGTGCGATAGTCGTCTGAAATTCAAACAACGTCTCTAAGCATGTAGACGCCTCTGGTGCCCCGTTTTCGGACTGCGGTTCGATTCCGCACAGCTCCACCAAAGTACAATTCAATCCCCTCTAATACACTCTAAATCAACCAACAAAAACCCCTTAAATAGGCACTTTTACCACTATTTAGCATCTAGTACGCACTTATTCCATTTAATACAATCTAAGTTTTTAATGTACCTTTAAACGTACCTTCTTATAATGTACCTCATCAGATACCTAAAAAAGGTACATATTTCAGAGGTACATAATGGCGAATAAGAAAATAACCCCGCTCACCGATACCGAAATCAAGAACGCTAAGCCAAAAGACAAAGAGTACACTATATCCGACGGGAACGGATTACAGCTCAATATCAAACCCGACGGGCGGAAAGTTTGGGAGATACGCTACACGATTGATGGCAAAGCTAAAAAGACCACGGGCGGAACTTACCCCGCCGTAACCCTTGCAAAAGCAAGAGCCAAGCGAGACGAACTCAAAAGCAAAGTTATCAACGGTATCGACCCGATCAAAGAGAAAAAAGAGATCAAAGCTATCATCCAAGAAAAAGAGATGGAAGCACAAACCACATTAACCACTCAATTTCACCTCATCACCTACGAATGGCTATCTACCCTTAAGAGTGCCGAAGTAACAGCTACAAAGCGAAAGAGAGCTTTTGAGCGCGACATATTTCCCTCTTTTTGTACGTATGACGAAAACCATATTATCACCTCATCAAAACAGATAAGCGAAATCACCCACGGGGAACTCTTGAAGATCATCACCAAAAAGGGAGAAGCTACACCCGAAACGGCAAGCAGGCTATTTACGGATTGTAACCGTTTGTGGACGTATGCAGTGAGTCACGACTATCTCGATATAAACATAACCCATAAAATAGATAAAAGCAACGTACCAAAGGGAGAAAAAACAAATTTACCAAAAATCACCGATGCAAAAATATTAGGTGAACTGTTAAGAGCTATTGACGTGTATAAAGGTGACGGGGGCGTAATCGTCCGTAATCTTTTACGCTTTGTCACCTTGCTGCCATTACGCGCAGATAACCTTTGTAAGTTGAAATGGGAGCAAGTCGATTTTGAGAAAGCGATTCTCACGATACCCCGATCAGAGATGAAAGTCAAAAATAAAAACCTACCCGATTTTGTATTACCGCTTCCACATCAAGCAATAGCAATTCTAAAAGAAATTAAAGAGATCACGGGGTGGGGCAAGTGGGTATTTCATGGTTCAAGGAGTATAAAAAACCACATAAACAAAGAGAGTGGAAGTAGGGCACTAGGGCGGATGGGTTTCAATGATGAGGTAAACGGACGTAAACAAACTTTGCACAGTTTTAGGGGTACTTTTGCAAGTTTGGCACGAACACACCACAAAGAGCACGGGGCAACCTTTGAGACAATGGAATCGGTACTCGATCATCAAGAGGGAAACAAGGTAGTGAGAGCCTACACCCACAAAGCCGATTACACCGAACAGATGCGGGAATTATTGCAATGGTGGGCGGATTATCTCGATGAGGTGAAAGTGGCAAAGCAATGATTGAGCTCACCAGAGATTTAAAGCAGTATCTCGACGTAGAGACGTTTGAGGAATATGAGTTTACGAGTTGCATAGCTTATGAAATGGCAATTAGGAATGATGAGGTTGTTAATATAATCAAATATAGAATAAAAAATATTAATGATCCTTTTATGCTTGAAGAATATCAGCTAGTAGCTATTGACTTGCCAAATATGCATTTGCAATATCATTTTTTTAAGATGCATGAATTGAAGAGTTTTGTTGAAATTCAAAAAGAAGTCAGCAGAAGATTAATGTTCAATAAACCCGGAATTATATATCAAGGTTTTGTGGTTGAAAATGAGGTTGAAAATGTGAAATTGTCACATGGGCTTAATATTGAGGATGAGCTTGATGGTTTTTCAAAGCCGTGTATCATTCAAAAATTCTCAAGACCAATCCTAAGAGCTCCTCCAAAAATGGATAAAACAGTTGATATATGTAATTTGAATCTTGCCCTACCAAAGCGGGAGCTTGTTGCATATATCATGAGAATAAAAGACCAGTATGATGATTATCATGATGTTGTAAAAGCTCCACTTGAGGCAATCGTTGGAATATTTGACGAAAGCAATTTTGAAAGAAAGAATGGGGTGTCAGCTTTAGACTGGGCAGATGCGCTATTCATTTATGACTATTGGAAATTGCACGATGAGGTTAAATCAGACCTTGAAATTATTGCCGGGATCATAATCGAGCTAAATGAATACCACCGAAACAACGGCAGCACGTGGAGAAAATACAAAGGCAAAGACGCTGCCGATTATCTCAGTGATAGCACGATACGGTTATGCCGAAAAATGATGATTGATTACATCGATAACCTACGTTATAAAGAACTCTTGACCGGAATTTCTGCATAAAATTAGTAAATTTGACTTTTAAAATCTACTAACTACAATCCCCTCTAACCCCATATACTGCCATATAACAATCTTAAGCAGTACATCAAGGGGAACTATCATGGAACATCTTAGAGATAAAGCAGCCGCTCAATATTTGGGCATTGGACGATCAACGCTTTGGCTATTTACTAAGCAAGGGAAAATTAAATCAATCAAACTCAGCGAGCGGGTAACCGTTTGGGCAAAATCTGAATTAGACGCGTTTATCGCCCGTGCAATTACGGCGGCGTAACATGGCCGTTGAGCTTTACCCACATCAAGGGAAGATATCGGCACGTATCAAACAATCGATTACAGATCACAGCTTTGCAATCCTACAAGCTCCGGAGCGATGCGGGAAAACATTAAGTGTTATCGATGCAGTTGAACAGTTATCCGACGTTAAACGGGCTTTGTGGATCACAAAAAAGGCGGCGATTGATGGGATCAAAGGCGATTTAAAGCTCTATGAAGCCGTGAAGCATTACGACGTAGTGAATTATGAAGCAATCCACAAATATGAGGGTGATTACGACCTCATCGTAACCGATGAATTCCACTATGCTATCAGCTCATTTCCAAAAACTCCGGCGAAAGCTCAGATCATAAAAGATCGATGGGGAGACGTACCAAAGATACTCATATCAGCAACACCCGCGCCCGAATCACCGGCACAATGGTTTCACCCGCTATGGTTATGCTCAGGACATCCATTCAGTAGGCATCAAAGCTTTTACAAGTGGGCGAAAGCCGGTTATGTTCATATTAGACAGAACAACTTTAGAGGCATAGTTGTAAATGATTACTCAAACGCTACGCGTAAGGTGATGGATGAGGTGCTGCCATATATTATTCAGCTCACCCGCGACGATTTACCGGGGTTTGATTATAAACCGGTAATGGTCCCGCATTACGTTGAATTAAACGAGGAAACAAAAGACCGGATGCGTTACCTCTTACGACACCGAGTATTAGGGGAGTTTTTCGCAGATACGCCGCTCAAAGTGGTAAACGGGCTTTATCAGATTGAGTGCGGATCACTAAAAATCGGTGATGGTTATATCGACCAGGGAAACCGCGAAATCATGGATTATATCAAAGCTCACTGGGGCGATACACCGGACGTGGCAATTATGACCCGATGGGTAGGACAGCGGAGAATCTTTGAAGCCGAGTTTAAAAACGCTTTGATCCTCAGCTCTCACGCACACGCCGAGGGGGTAGAATTGAGCCATATTGAGCATTTAATAATCGCCTCTATGGATTACAGTACCGCACGATTTCAGCAGCGCAACGCACGCCAAGCATCGAAGAAACGGACAACGCCGATTAATGTACATATTATCATGAGCCGTGGATCAGTTAGCGAGGCAGTATTTGAGGCAGTGGGGCAAAAGCATAAGGATTTTACAGCGAGGATGTTTTTGGGTTAACCCCCGAGGCATAAGGGGCTAAGTAAATTATGCAGGACAATTATAACACATTCATTCAAGACGCTAAATTGATCCTTGAAATGCTTGAATGTAGGGCAATCGATCACTATGAATTTGTCATGGTTATGATCCTCTTAAAACAAACGGTGCTATTTAAAAAAAAGAGTGATGGGATCAGCCTCTCACAATGGGTTAAATTCTCAGGATTGAGTAAAAACAAAATAGTTTCTACTTTAGAAGTTTTGAGGAAAAAAAAGATCATTCATAAGCATCGTCAAAAGGGAAGTAACGGCGGCCATACGTACAGCAGATACAGTCTTACCCTTGTACCTCAGAAAAACAAGGGTAGTGCCTCAGAAGTACAAGGGCTTGTACCTGGGAAGGACACACAAGTAACAGATCATACAAGTAATCAGAGAGAATCTGAACGCTTTGCTTTTGAATTTTTAGAGAGATACCTTTATGAGATTACAGCAGGCAGAAAGATTAATAACATTGAAGCATACCAGGCTTCAATCATTGAGAAGATGGAGAGCGGCCATAAAGGAACGATCAGAAACTATCTGAAGTGGGAGACGGAATACAAGACCTGTGCGATCAGATCGAAGCATTATGGAAAGATGAAGACGATCATCGTAAATGATACAGAGATTACCGGAACGATTGAGGATTTGAAATCATTGGACGGGAAATTAATTTTGAGTGTACGAGGAGAGCGAAAGGAAGGCGAATATCATGGAGCCGTAACAACGATTAGCTTTCAATCATTGGAGCAGGTAGAAACAATTTTAGGGGGGAAAGAATGAAAGAGCAAACCATACAGACAAAAATAATGGCTTATTTGATCAAATTAGGGGCATACAGTGTAAAAACTATTGTTACCAATACATCGGGAACCCCTGACGTGCTTTGTTGCTTTAAGGGGCATTTTTTAGCGATTGAAGTAAAAAAGCCCGGCGGTATTGTTTCAGAGCTTCAAAAACATCATCTTAAGAAGATCAAGGAAGCGGGAGGCATTGGAATTATTGCGTATGGTATTGATGAGGTTCAAGAGGCATTAAAAGAAGCGGAATTGATTTGAGCTCCCACCGGGGGGCTTAGATCAGTTGGCCACTGAAAATAAAACGATGTTGGAGTACTACAACGAAAGAAACACAATGGATCAGGAAATTGACCCGATAGACGTTTACGAAGCGAGACGAAGCCTAAGTGCGATGATGGATTATCTCAAAGAGGCAGAGATTAACGAATTGACACCGTATCTTATCAGCTTTGAGGATAAAGAAACAACACTATTCGAGGCAGTGCAGAGCCTATTCGATGATCGATACGATCAATATATCAAAGAGGCAGAGGCGATTATTAACGCGGACCAAATGCGCGAAGACATGAAATTTGAGGGGCTATCATGAAACATTCACCCAAAGAGATGACAAACGCGGCATATCACGCCGCCGATGGTATCAGCAGCAGCCATTTTTCACTATTGGCAGAAAGCCCGCTACATTTTCAGAACCGGGAGTGCTTTAGCCTGGGCGGTAAAACGTTTGATTTTGGATCGGTAGTTCATAAGCTTATTTTAGAGCCGGATACATTTGATCAAGAGTTTGCAATCGCTCCCGAGCTCCCAAAGAATACGAAAGAAGGAAAGGCAGCGTATGAATCGTTTTTAGAGGCTTTAGGGGAGCGTTGCGCCTTGACCTCATCAGAACACGATCAAGCCATAAAGATGGCGAGAAACGTACGTATGATAGCGGGAGGACTACTTCAAGGCGGTGAAGCGGAGCAGAGTTATTTCGCTAAAGATGAAGACGGCATTATCCGAAAGTGCCGCCCGGATTATTACATTCAAAAGAGTGGAATATTAATTGATATTAAAACAACCAGGGACGGAATGGATTACAGCTTTGCAAAATCAATAGCAGAGTATCGCTATGACCGTCAAGCGGCATGGTACATCGACACCCTCACACTCTTAGGACTACCCGCGAAACGGTTTGTTTTTGTAACCGTGGAGAAATCAGCCCCGTACATGGTACGGGTGAGGGAATTGGATACGGCATCGATCGATAAAGGCCGGGCGAATTATCAACAGCTTTTAAAAGAGTACATCACTTTTTTAGAAACGGGACGCGCTCAGATTGTAAAAGAAATATCATTGCCCGAGTGGGCATCATAAAGGGGATCACATGGCAACAGCATTGACACGAACGGATGAAATAAAGCGCGGACTTGTAAGCGTACAAAAACAGCTTCAAAGCCTCTTACAGGACAAAAGGAAATCAGATCGATTTATGGCGACGGCTTTGGCGGTTGCTTCAGATCGGAACCTATCAGCATGTACTCCTGAGAGTATTATCGGGTGTTGTGTTGCAGCGGCGCAACTGGATTTAAATATCGATAAGAATCTGGGGCAGGTGTACATCGTACCTTACAAAGGGGCGGCACAGCTTCAGATCGGGGCGCGAGGCTATAACGTCCTATTGGATAGGGCAGGATGGAAGGCAAAAGTGTTTCCCGTTTACAGTACGGATGAATTCTCTTACGAGTTTAACGGATGGGATGAGATCATCAAGTATGAACCCGATTACGACGCGAGAGAAACCGAAAGCCCAAAGTGGGTGATAAGCAACCTTGATAAGGTGTTTACTGCGATCAAATCCCCAAACGGTGAAATATTTTACAACGTCATGAGCGTGGGAGAGATCGAGAAGATCAGACAAAAAAGCCCGAACCAAAGCGCACAGCCTTCAAGCATTTGGTTTGATTGGTACGAGGAGATGGCGATCAAGACAGCGTTAAAGCGGCACATCAAACGTTTACCTATTGGGGACAGTGTGCAAACCGTAGTAGCGATTGACGAAGCGACAGAGAAAGGCAAAGCCGTTGATGTCCGTAAGAGCGTTGAGGAAGGCGCGGTAATTGAAGCAGAGTTAACGACAGATCCCGCTTATGATGTTGACCTTAACGTTATGGTAATGACGAAGCAGGGAGCGGATCAAGAGAGCGAGACCACATAAATATATTATGGGTCCTCCTAAGGGTTTGACCCAGTGCGGGGCTTAAGACTCGCGGAAAACGCCTAGTTTTCGACCCGTGAACTTGCTTAACTTTTGTGAGTTATTCACTCATACACGTAGTGTATGACAATATCACCCAAAAGGCAAAGTTTACTGAAGTTTTAGAAAACATTTCATGCAAAAGGAAATTCATGGAACTTATCACAGCGACTGAGTGTGTAAACAAATTAAGGCAAGCCGGAGTATTCAAAGGCAAACTTCCATATTTCATACAATTGGTAAACGGCGGGTTTATACCTCATCACCCTAAGCCTAATTCATCCAAACGGTGGTACAGGTACGAGGAAGCAAAAGAAGCAATCAGAGGGATGGAAGACCCTAGCCGTGATGCTCAAAGAGAAGCGAATGAACGTAACCGACCAAAACCAAAGGATGAGCGAACGCCGGAACAAATAATCATCCTACTTTCAGAGATGAAGCAGATCACCATCATGCGCCCCGATATGTTTGATAGAGGAGCATTGGATCAGGATGATGCGGAAACGTTTGACTGTGATATTGCCGGCATGAATGAGGCAAATATGACTGTGATAGAGATCACAAATGACCTTTTAGCGTTGCTCAATGAAATATCAGGCGGTAAATTCCGCAGCACTAAAGCAGAGTTAAAAGTAGTTGAATTGCTACACGGGAGATTAGTGAGTCCCGAAACTGTGAGTAATATTTACGGAGTTAAATCACTTCTTTGATGAAGTACATTTAAAGATCACGGTAGCAATTCCATAGATTAGGAACCCGCCCCCGATATATGGCGAGGAGCTATCAAACCCGATCAGTGAGACAATTAAAGCAACAATGATCGAAAGAAGTACTATGCCAAATAATCCAAGGATACATTCGACAATAGACCAGGCTTGTTTAAATAGTGCTTCACAGTTCATGAAAAAAGTATAGCATATTTCAGCGGGGGAGCTATAGGGGTAGTCCGAATTAGTATAATGACTATCATTACCGTTTTAGCCGTTTAAGGTTGCAAAGTGCGTTTTAAATAGAATCTACATTATGTTAACCAAAAAGGGCTATTTTTGCAGTTTATTATCGTATTGTTAAGCAATTAAGGAAACTTAACCTTAAAAATATCGCTATTCACAGATTGACAGCCTAGAATTATCGATATGTGAATAACTTTTCTAAGTTTCGAGAGATTATTATCATATTGCTAAGTAAACTTAAGCAATACAGTTAATTAACAATTTAAGTATAAAAAGTGCATATTTTATACTATTTGTTAACTATTAGATAATTTTACTCTTGACAATATCGGCAAAATATCGCTAAGATTTGAGCTGAATATCAATAACACGTTATCAATGCGATAACCAAGGGGAAACATGGCACAGATCAAAGACAAAGAAATCGCCGTCGCTATCGATATAAGCCCGGTAACATTCAGCCGATGGAAGACGGAACGGCCTGAGCTTTACACCAGGATCAAAAAATCGTTTGAGTGCGAGGCAAAATTAAAAGAGTTGGAGATCACGCTAGATGATGCTCTCAAAATCGTTAAAAACTACAAAGGGGAATAGATGGATCCAGTAAGCATAGCAACGATCAAAGAACAGGCGTTTGAATCAGAACGTTTTATAAATGACCTTGAAGATATGGAACTCACCTTTGCAGAATGTGAGATTATACAAATTGATAGTATGACCAATAGACAATCGTCGAAAGATAGAAATCTTCCCCTCCTATCAAGAGTAATTCAACCGGGGAGTGTAGACCTAATTATCTATGTTGATCGTGTCGGGGATATGCTTTCATGGAGCTTATCATTAATGGATGATGAAAAATTTATGCTGAAACGCTTGGAGCGTATCGGCATGGCTGCATAAGGAGAAAGTAATGGGTGAATATTTT
This sequence comes from Campylobacterota bacterium, assembly GCA_023379705.1. Classification (GTDB taxonomy): domain Bacteria; phylum Campylobacterota; class Campylobacteria; order Campylobacterales; family Sulfurimonadaceae; genus Sulfuricurvum. The sequence continues at coordinate 4,528 of JAMCPS010000083.1, read as the reverse complement.
AGAGCACGAATGGCTAGTGAGCAGATTAAAAAAGTATTTGAATCTATGCATAATGATATATTTGAATCGGAATGTTTGTGTGTTGATGGTGTAACATTTGACGATAAAGAAAACCCTGAATGGGAAGACCGATATAAACACATTGTTCAAAAATATACAGATATTCTGGACACTTTCAGAGATTATTTGAAAGATACACACGAATTGTACGAACTAAAGTCACAAGTTGAGGTCGGTATATTAAAAAAGATGCTCCCAAAAACCGCATAATGACACCGACCGGATCATCATGATCCGGTCCGCCCATCCTTTAAGCTCATTTGCTTTATCCTTTTGTTATGAACAATAACCCATCTTCCGAAGAGTTTTTTACCCATTTAACGTTTATTGTTAATGCCACCGTAATCTACGGAATAGGTCTGTTTAGCGGAGTATTCGGTGAATTCATTTTTAGCGCGATTGCTTGCTTGATTATGAGTTTTGTCTTGATGATTTTTATCGCCCCAGTTTTTATTATTGAGGCTTTTTTATTCAAGAACCTTTTTGGCCTCTTCACAAAAGATAAAGACTTTGTGTAGACTTTAATCCTAATGTACCTTTTAATGTACCTTTTTTATATAGACACCTTTTAAACATCGCAAAATATGGGTTAAGCAGTTGAGCACAGCCCACCAAAAATTCCCCTATTTTAAATGCTTTTAAACCCATATAAAAATAAAAAATACTACCTTTTGTAAAGTAAGTGGCCTTTTAATATCAATCAATGCTCTTAAAACAATGGGAAATCTGAAAGATGATTAGTGGACTAAATTTACCTTTTTAATATCTTACGCCATCTCCACATCAATAGCTATTTCTCGTGCTCGTTTTCCATAAAGCCAACCTCATGGATTGATAAAGATGATAGTTTCATTTAGAAGTTCTTCGCTTGCAGCTTTCAAACTTGCTCTATTTAGTTTACGACCAAGAGATTTTTCGAGTGCTACAACATTGGAACAATTAGTCTCTTTATATAGTAGAAGGAACTTATTAGTTTTTCTGTATTTGTGTAGATTTTAAATACAATAAGAGGGTCTAATACACTATAATTATCGTATGGAAAACTTACTTTTATCAATTTTTTTAACCATTTCAATTGCGACAGTTTTGAACATCATCCTCAAAAGATTCGGGATATCGCATATCATCGGTTATATTGCGACAGGAACCATTATCAGCACTCTTTTTGGATTTAATGGACTTTCAAATGATTCATTGGATTTGATCGGAGAATTTGGGATTGTCTTTTTGATGTTTACCATCGGACTTGAGCTGAGTTTAGACAAAATCAAAAAGATGAAAGAGATTCTCCTTACAAACGGCCTATTGCAGGTTATTTCCAGCGTCGTCGTGATTTTCATTCTCTCTTATACTCTTTTTGGGCTCAATTTCAATACATCCCTCATCATTTCTTTGGCTTTTTCCCTCTCATCTACCGCCATTGTGCTCACCTATCTCAAAGAGTCCAAAGACATACATACTCCATATGGACAAAAATCGATGGGAATTTTGATCTTTCAAGATCTTGCCGTCATCCCTATTTTGCTCCTTATCACTTTTTTATCCAACGACACACTCTCACTTGGTGAAGTCCTTGTTAAAACTCTCCTATCAGCCGTATTCGTCGTAGTATTTATGTTTACGTTAGGCGACAAGATTGTTAATGCACTGTTACAGTTCTCCGCAAAAGCAGAACTTGAAGAGCTATTTTTAGGCTCGGTATTCTCCATTCTTATCGGGGCTTCACTTCTTGCACACAGCATGGGATTTACCTATTCGCTGGGAGCGTTTATTGCAGGAATGATCATCGCGGATACACGTTACAACGTCAAAGTGGAATCCGATATTGCCAGTTATAAAGATCTGCTTCTTGGAGCCTTTTTCTTTGGTGTGGGGACTAAAATCGATCTGTTCTATTTTCTTGAAAACATACACATCATCACGTTTGTCTTTATCTTTGCCATGCTCTTTAAAGCGGCCGTAATTTATGCCATTATACGAAGAAACTCCGATAAAAACACCTCGGCCAAAACGGCACTTGCACTTGCTCAAATTGGCGAGTTTTCCTTTGCTATTTTTACCCTAGCAGGGGGGCATAAGCTTATATCGCAAGAAATGGCGAGTTTTTTGATACTTGTGAGTGTGATATCGATGATTCTGACCCCATTTATTATCGGAAATATTTATAAGCTTTCATCTTATTTCGAAAAAGAGTACTACGAATCGGACGTCATCACTCCCATAGAGCGCAAAGATCATATTATTGTTGCCGGATTTGCGATTCTTGGTAAAATTGTTGCCTCCTCTTTGCAGACAAAAGGGGCAAATTTTATTATTATCTCCGATAATTTAAAGCACGTATTGCATGCCAGAAAACTAGGATACATGGCTTATTTCGGGCACTTAAATAAACTACCTGTTTTGGAGTCATTGATGGTGAAAGAGGCAAAAGCTATCATTATCACCATGAGCAGTGAACACACCCGACGACTTATTAGTGAAGCCGTACTTGGTTACAGTAAAGAAGCTAATATAATTGTCAAAATTGACAGTGCTGATGAGCGAAAAAGCATGAGAGACCTTCCGGAATTAGAGTTTGTCGATGCAAGCTTTGAAATAGCAGATCTACTTGTTAAACATGCACTCATAAAGTTGTGAACTAGAATAGATATACTTTTAAAAAAGGAAATTGAATTGCAGAATTTGTTACTGTTTATGCTCATGGCATTTATTTTTACGGGTTGTACTACTACTATTTCTCCCACAATGCCTACAGTAGAAAAGTCATGTATTAATACCGAAAGATTAAATCTCTATGCATTTAATCATTTAGAACAAGTTGCTGTGGCATTACGTGAAGAGAAACAAAACAATAAAACTTTTGAAATCAGTATGTTCTTGTTAAGCAAAACCGTAAGTGAATATTCTGATATATTTAAATCAAGCGCGCAAATCAGTAATGTTGCACGATTTATACCAATCCCGTATGCAGGTGAAGTATGCAGTACAACGAAGCTCATTTCAAAAACTGCGCTAAATCTTGGTCAAACAGCCAATGCATTTAACCAATACAAATTAAGTTCTAATATTTTTTTGGATGAGTTTGAAAAACTAAATCGGAAAACGGCTACATCAGCAGAAATTTCAAAATTAGCCGTTTATGGCGATACAAAACTACTCTCTGATGCGAGAAATTTAGAACTTTCATTGCAGGAAATTTCTTCAACTACTGCAACAATGGCATCTGCTATGCAGAGTATTTCAGATGCGTTAGAGACAACAAACGGATATGTGATTCATATGAAAAATTACGTCGGCATGAAGAATCAAGTAAGTACTGATGAAAAGGGAAAAGTGGTTAAAAATCGGAATTCTTTGATTACCTCATTGACACAATTGAATCAAAAAATAGGGTTACTTGAAAAAAGTGGACAAGTGTATCGATACAATAGTGCCAAAGCTCGTGTGTTTTCGGAATTGGCACTTGAGCTAGAAAAATAGAGGGGAACCCCAATGTTATTTATGCGATAGAAGACTCAAATTTGTTGACGCTTGTTATCGATTCTCGCAAAAGTGAAAAAACAGACTGAGGGTTCAAGTGATATTTTTCGATGAATGCTTGAATTTTTTCTACTTCGAATTTCTCAATCTCTTCCGCTAATGATAGTAATTCTCCCAATAGTCCCTCACGATGCAGTAAGGCTTCAATAAGTTCAGAAGAAAGTTTCATTTCTTTTAATATTAATGATAATGGCAGTGACATAACGGCACTGGATAAAGACATGATTGCAACAAAAAATACCTTCCCTTCCTCCTCTTTATTCGCGTTTGGATGTATTAATTTATAGAGCTTACCCAGTACTATTGCTCTGTTTTGTACCATTAATTGAAGGGGTGACTGATATTTTGAATTGTTGACAGATTTTCCATAGATTAGAAGCATTAGCCAACTTCCCAGAGCTTTTCGTCCTAACAATGTTAAAACTTGCTGAATGGATGAGACATGGTTTTGCAAATTAAAATGTTGTGAATTGATATAACGAAGCAGTTGAAGTGTCAAATCAGAATGTATTTCAAACATTCGAACCAAATCCTGTATCTCAGCATCAGACATTAACATGTTGTAGAGTTGAATAATTGTAAAAGTATTGGCATCTTGTGTTTTATGTTTAAACGATTCGGGTTCACTAAAGTAATTTCCCTGAACATAACGAAAATTGAGCCCAAGAGTGGTTCCATAGAGATTATAGTTGTTGATCTGGGTGCCGATCACATGAATGGGATAAGGTTCGATTACCTTTTTTAGTTTAATGAGGTATTGCTGTGAAAAATCTTTCATGTTAATTTTGAGGTACGTGATGTAGGGAAATAGATATTTTAGTTTTTTTAACTTTGGGATGGAATTTAACGTAATGTCATACAAAGCAAGTTGATAGCCATCATTATACAGCTGAATGATTTTATGATACATCCGTTTGTCTAAGATCGT